>NZ_JBVHEH010000012.1:83131-301746 GCF_055562955.1 Kitasatospora sp. NPDC015121 | reverse complement strand
GGTTACATTCCGAACCCGGAAGCTAAGCCTCACAGCGCCGATGGTACTGCAGGGGGGACCCTGTGGGAGAGTAGGACGCCGCCGAACAATCTTTCGGAGAAAGCCCCCTGACGGGATGTCAGGGGGCTTTCTCGCGTTCCCGGGGGAATTCCGGTCAGGGGTCAGTCCGACTCCTCGGCGTCTTCGATGAGCAAGGTGACCATCTCGTCGAGGCGTTCGTCGCTGACCTGCGGCACGGTCCAGTCGTTGCCACGGGCGTGCTCGACGAACGCCGGGTCGAGTTCCACGTGGTAGCGCTCCACGTAGTGGGCCAGGACGTAGCACCACAGCCAGTGTCCGTCCGTGACGAGGTGCGGGCCTGAGAGGAGTCCCCCGGTCTCGCTCAGCACGTCGGGTACGAGTGCGGGGGTGCCGACCAGGAGCCTGCCGGCGCGTAGGTAGCGCACCAGGTCGTCCTCGTGCGCAGCGGCGTCCGCCCGCACGGCGGGCCGGATCGACGGGCCGTCAGGGGTGCCGTACTCCAGCTCCCTGAAGCCGCCGACGAAGGGGAACCTGTCGGAGATCACCTGGCAGAGGGTAGGGCATCCGCCGGCACGGGCTCAGAGGCGGCCGGCGGCCTTCAGGGCGAGGTAGGTGTCGGCGAGGGCCGGGGCGATGGACGCGGGTGGGGCGTCCAGGACGGTGACGCCCCGGCGGGTGAGGAGGTCCGCGGTGTGGCGGCGGTCGGCGCGGGTCTGTTCGGCGGCGGCGGCGGCGTAGACGTCGCGGACGGTGGTGCGGGGGGCGTGGACGAGTTCGTCGAGGCGGGGGTCGGCGACGGAGGCGAGGACGAGTTCGTGGCGCTTGGTCAGGAGCGGGAGCTGCGGGAGCAGGCTCTCCTGGATCTGGTGGGCGTCGAGGCCGGTGAGCAGGACGATCAGGGAGCGCTGCGGGGCCATCCGCAGGGCGGTGGAGGTGAGGGCGCGCAGGTCGGTCTCGATCAGGGCGGGTTCGAGCACGGCCATCGCGTCGGTGAAGGCGGGCAGCACCTCGGCGGGGGAGCGGCCGGCGACGGCGGCGCGGCGGGTGCGGTCGTGGGCGAGCAGGTCGACCCGGTCCCCGGCCTTGGTGGCGAGGGCGGCGAGCAGCAGGGCGGCGTCGAGCGCGGAGTCCAGGCGGGGGGCGTCGCCGACGCGGCCGGCGGAGGTGCGTCCGGTGTCGAGGACGATCAGGACGTGGCGGTCGCGTTCGGGGCGCCAGGTGCGGACGGCGACGGTGCTGCGGCGGGCGCTGGCGCGCCAGTCGATGGAGCGGACGTCGTCGCCGGGGAGGTACTCGCGGAGGGAGTCGAACTCGGTGCCCTGGCCGCGGGTCAGGACGGAGGTGCGGCCGTCGAGTTCGCGCAGGCGGGCGAGGCGGGAGGGGAGGTGCTTGCGGCTGGCGAAGGGGGGCAGGGCGCGGATCCGCCAGGGGGCGTCCAGGTTGGCCTGGCGGCCGGCGAGGCCGAGCGGGCCGAGCGAGCGGACGGTGACCTTGCCGGCGTGGTGGTCGCCCCGGCGGGTGGGGGCGAGCGGGGTGGTGAGGCGGCGGCGCTCGCCGGCCGGGACGGTGACCCGGTGGCGGGAGGCGGTCGTCGCGGTGCCGGGGGCCCAGGCGGAGGGGTACCAGGCGTCGCGGATCCGGGCGCGCAGCGGCCGGCCGGAGGGGTTGGTGACGAGCAGGTCGACGCCGGTGGCCTCGCCGAGGCGGACGGTCGGGTCGCCGGCGCGTTCCAGCACCAGGCGGCGGACGGGGGCGGCGAGCAGCAGGTCGGCGGCGACGGCGGCGAGCAGGGGCAGCACGGCCACGCCGATGCCCGTCCAGGAGGGGAGGAGCAGACCGACCAGGAGGGCGCCGAGGGCGGCGATGAGGGCCGTACGGCCGGTCAGGGCCATGGGGTGGCTGGGCTCGCTTTCTGGGGGCGGGGACGGCGGCGGGCCGGGGACGGGGCCCCGGCCCGGGGGGCGTGCTACCGGGGGGCGGGCGTCTGGGCGAGGACGGCCTGGATGACGCTGTCGGCGGTGGTGCCCTCCATCTCGGCCTCGGCCCGGAGCTGGACGCGGTGCCGCAGGGTGGGCAGGGCGAGCGCCTTGACGTCGTCGGGGGTGACGTAGTCGCGGCCGGCCAGCCAGGCCCAGGCGCGGGAGGTGTTGAGCAGGGCGGTGGCGCCGCGCGGGGAGACGCCCATCGAGAGCGAGGGCGACTGCCGGGTGGCCCGGACCAGGTCGACGATGTACGCCAGGACCTCGGGGGAGACGGTCAGCCCGGCGATCTCGGCGCGGGCGGCGGCCAGGTGCGCGACGCCCGCGACCGGGCGGACGCCGGCCGAGGCGAGGTCGCGCGGGTCGAAGCCGTTCGCGTGCCGGGACAGGACCTGGAACTCCTGGTCGCGGGTCGGCAGCGGGAGGATCAGCTTCATCAGGAAGCGGTCGAGCTGGGCCTCGGGCAGCGGGTAGGTGCCCTCGTACTCGACGGGGTTCTGGGTGGCGGCGACCAGGAACGGTTCGGGGAGCTTGCGGGGTTCGCCGTCGACGGTGACCTGGCGCTCCTCCATGGCCTCCAGCAGGGAGGCCTGGGTCTTGGGCGGGGTGCGGTTGATCTCGTCGGCGAGCAGCAGGTTGGTGAAGACCGGGCCGGGCTGGAAGGAGAACTCGGCGGTGCGGCTGTCGTAGACCAGCGAGCCGGTGACGTCGCCGGGCATCAGGTCGGGGGTGAACTGGATGCGCTTGGTCTCCACGTCGAGGGCGGTGGCCAGGGTCCGCACCAGCAGGGTCTTGGCGACGCCGGGGACCCCCTCCAGCAGGACGTGGCCGCCGCAGAGCAGGGCCACGACGATGCCGGTGACGGCGGCGTCCTGGCCGACCACGGCCTTGGCGATCTCCTCGCGCAGGCCGGTGAGGGCGGCGCGGGCGTCGCCGGACCGGTCCGGGACGGTCTTGAGCAGCTGGTCGGTCACGGCTGTCGTACCTGCCATTCCATGTCGTCGAGGTCGTCGGCGAGCCGCAGCAGTGCGGCGTCGTCGGTGGGGGCCGGGCCGTACAGCAGGTGCTGGAGGTCGGCGGCGGGGCGTCCGAGCCGGGCGGCGGCGGCCTCGGTGAGGGCGGCCGGGTCGGGGTCCCCGGAGGTGTGCGGGAGGCCGAGGGCGGCGGCGGTGCGGCGGCGGGCGGCGCGGCGCAGCGTCTCGGCGGCGTGGCCGCGGGCGTTCGCGCGGTGGTAGAGCCGGGCGCGGCCCTCGGTGGTCTCGGAGGCGCGGACCACGGCGGGCAGCCGTTCGGTGAGCACCGGGCCGAGGCGGCGGGCGCGCCAGGCGACGGCGAGCAGGCCGGCCAGGGCGAGCTGCAGGGTGCCCCAGTACCAGCCGTCGGGGATGTAGTCGCCGAGGTCCTTGCGGCCCTCGGCGACCTGGTGGGTGCTGTCGTCCAGGGTCTGCCAGACCAGTCGTGGGTGGGCGCCGAGCAGGCCGAGGGCGAGGGCGGCGTTGCCGTCCCGGTCGAGGGCCCGGTTGGTGAGCGGGGTGCCGCTGCCGAGCAGGACGACCTGCTGGTCGCCCCGGGTGCGGCTGAGCAGGGTGGCGCCGCCCTGGACGGGGTAGCACTCGGTGTCGCCGGGGCGGCCCCGGTAGCTCTGGCCGCCGGCGGTGGTGCTGCCGGCGGTGACGGCCTCGGGCAGCGCGCAGTCCGGGACGGCCGGGGCGTGGCCGCCGCCGGTGTAGCCGGCGAGGGTGGCGCCGGTGGCGAAGGCGTTCAGCAGGGGCTGCTCGGGGGCGATCAGGACGAGGCGGCTGCGCGCGCCCCGGGGCAGCGCGGCGAGTTCGGCGAGCTGCTGGTAGGCGAGCTCGTCCGGGGCGGTGAGGACGACGGTGGTGTCGTCGGCGCGCAGGGCGGCGGCGAGGTCGGCGGGGCGGGAGGCGGTGCGGCTGGTGACGCCGTGCCGCTGGAGCAGCTGGTCGACGGCGCGGGTGCCGCGCGGGTCGCCGCTGCGCGGGTCGAGCGCGGAGTAGGCGGAGGTGCCGGGGATGCCGGCGACCAGGCCGCCGACCAGCAGCAGGACCAGGGCGGCCAGCAGCCACCAGCGGGCGCGCCGCCAGCGGGTGCGCAGGCCGTGGCGGGGGGCGGCGGGGCCGGCTGGGGCGGGCGCCGCGGTTGCGGGCTCGGCGGTGGCGGGCGGCGGGGCGGTGGGCGGGGCGGTGGTCATGCGGTTCCTCCGCCGGCCGGGACGGGGACGGGCCTGGTCCGTCCGAGGTTCTGGTCGAGGTCGGCGAGCAGCCGGTAGGCGCGTTCGTCCGCGGGCCGCTCGCCGAACGCGATGTCGTCGAACAGCCGTGCCGCGGAGGCGAGTTCGCGGGCGTGCTGGGGCAGGGCGCGGCCGGCCTCGGCGGCGGCCTCGTCGGCGGTGCGGCCGGGGCGGGGGGTCAGCAGGGTGCGTTCCTCCAGGGCGCGGACCAGGGCGCGCATCTGCTCGCGGACGGCGTCCTCCCAGGCGCCGGCGGCGGCGTGCGCGGCGGCGTCGGCGCGGTGCCGGGCGGCGCTGCGCGGTCCTTCGGCGCCGGTGAACAGCGTCCCGGCGGAGCGGGCGGCGCGGCGGGGTGCGCCGTAGCGCCGCCAGAGCACGAAGCCCAGGACGAGGGCGAGTACCACCAGGACGGCCAGTGCGGCGTTGCCGCCGCCGCCGAGCGGTGCGGCGACGCCGTCCAGGGCCCGGCCGACCTGCTCCTTCACCCAGTCGACGAAGCGTTCGATGGCGCCGGGTTCGTGCTGGTGGTAGACGGCTTTGCGGAGTTCCTCGTGGGCGGCCTCGCGGGCCGCTTCGCGCGGTACGTCGATGGGGGTGCCGTCCGCGAGCAGCGCCCCCTCCCCCCGGAGTCCCATCGCGGTCAGGCTCCCAGCGGCACGGCGGCGGAGGCGGCCGGGGTGGCGGGGGCGTGGCCGAACAGGCCGCCGGCCCGGGTGAGTTCGAGGTCGAGCGCCTCGCGGCGGATCCGCTGGTCGGTGTAGATCAGGGTCTGCAGGGCGCCGCCGAGCGGGAGGAGGACGGTGCGGGCGACGGCGGCGAAGACGGCGGTGACGGCGATGCCGACCGCGGCGTTCACGTCCTCGACGGCGGGGGAGGCGGGGACGGTGCCCAGGATCTCGGTGACGATCTGGCCCGGGAGGGTCAGCACGGTGGCGACCAGGGCGAGGCAGAGCTGGAAGACCAGCACCAGGCCGAAGATCCGCCACCAGGCGCCGCCGGTCAGCCGCCAGGAGCGCTTGAGCGCGCCGGTGACGGGCTGCTTCTCCATCACCAGCGCGGGCACCGCCAGGTGCAGCTTGACCCACAGCCAGGCCACCGGCAGCGCGGTGAACAGCACGAGCAGCAGCAGCGCGGGCTGGTCGGTGACGGCGGCGACCACGAACAGCGGGACGACCAGGACGCCGAGCGAGCCGAGCAGGATCGCGCCCAGCAGCAGGCACAGGCCGGTCAGGGCGCCGAGGCGGGGCCGGACCTGCTGCCAGGCCTCGCGGGGCGTGGTGTCGCGGCCGAGCAGGCCGTTGCCGACCACGGGGGCGACCAGTCCGGCGGAGAGGGTGCCGAGCAGCATGCTGAGCGGCCACAGCAGGTAGCCGGAGGCCCCGGCCAGGGCCGGGGTGCCGCTGACGTGGATCCACCAGTCGACGCCGGCCTGGAGGAGTTCGAGGGAGACGCCCAGCAGCAGGCTCAGCCCGTACGCGGCCCGCCAGTTGCGGCGGACCAAGGCGAAGGCGCCGTCCATCAGTTCGCCGAAGCCGAGCGGGCGCAGCGGGACCGGGCCGGTGCCGGGGGTGGCGTCGGGGGAGGACGGGAGCGCGGCGGCCGAGGGCGCGGAGGGGGCCGGGTGGCCGGTTCCGGTGGTGCCGGGCGGTGCTCCGGGAGAGCCGGGTGACGTCCAGCCCGGGGTCTCGGTCATCGACGCTCCTCGTCGGGGCACCCTGGCTCGGGTGCTTCGGGGTGCTTATCGTGCCATGGTGCGCACGCGTACCCCAGCGGTCTCCCGTTGCTGATCCACAACGGTCCGGACAAGGCCTCCGAACCACGACCTTTGCGATGGTATGACTGGTTCGGCGCGGGGTCGGGGGAGCGGGACGGAACCGTCGTGCGGCGCAGGTCACATTCGGGTGATGAGAAGATGGAGACATGAAGGGACGTGTCCTCGTCGTCGATGACGACACCGCACTGGCCGAGATGCTCGGCATCGTGCTGCGTGGTGAAGGTTTTGAGCCGTTTTTCGTCGCTGACGGGGACAAGGCGCTGGCCGCCTTCCGGGAGACCAAGCCGGACCTCGTACTGCTCGACCTGATGCTGCCCGGACGGGACGGCATCGACGTCTGCCGGCAGATCCGGGCCGAGTCGGGCATCCCGATCGTCATGCTGACCGCGAAGACCGACACGGTCGACATCGTGGTCGGCCTGGAGTCGGGCGCGGACGACTACGTGACGAAGCCGTTCAAGCCCAAGGAACTGGTCGCCCGGGTGCGTGCCCGGCTGCGCCGGGCCGAGGAGCCCACACCCGAGCAGCTGACCATCGGGGACCTGGTGATCGACGTCGCCGGGCACTCCGTCAAACGCGAGGGCCGCGGCATCCCGCTGACCCCGCTGGAGTTCGACCTGCTGGTCGCGCTGGCCCGCAAGCCCTGGCAGGTGTTCACCCGCGAGGTGCTGCTGGAGCAGGTCTGGGGCTACCGGCACGCGGCCGACACCCGGCTGGTCAACGTGCACGTGCAGCGCCTGCGCTCCAAGATCGAGAAGGACCCGGAGCGCCCGGAGATCGTCGTCACCGTGCGCGGTGTCGGGTACAAGGCCGGGCCCAGCTGAGGATGAGCGACACCACCAGGGCGGACCGCTCCCCGTCGGACGAGCAGTCCGGCGGGGAGCACGCCGTGCGCGGCGACGTGCTGAGCTCCACCACCGGCAGGCCGCGCCGGCGCCGGTGGTGGGCGCAGCTGCTCGCCCCGGTGGTCCGCCCGTTCCGGCACCCGGTGGGCCGGCTGCTGGCGCTGTACCGCCGCTCCATCCAGCTGCGGGTGGTGGCGATGACGCTGCTGCTCTCCTTCGTGGTGGTGCTGGTGCTCGGCGTGGTGGTGGTCGCCCAGGTGCGCACCGGCCTGCTGGAGACCAAGCAGAAGTCCGCCCACGGGCAGGCCCTGGGCGGCTTCCAGATCGAGCAGGACAAGATCAACGAGGCGATCAACCTGCAGGCCAAGGCCGGCGCGACCGCCGACCCGACCCGCGACCAGATCAACGCCTGGCTCACCAAGCAGGTCTCCGACCTGGCCTCCGGCGGCTCCGGCGTCTACTCGGTGATCGCGCTCGCCCCCGGCGGCCAGGAGGCCAGCGCCTCCAGCGCCGGCCTGCGCGGCGCCCGGTACTCCGGCTCGATCCTGCCCGACTCGATCACCCCCGAGCTGCGCGCCAAGGTCGCCGCCGACCCGTCCAACCCGCAGGAGCAGCCGGTCAAGCTGCACCGCGCCCCGGACAGCCAGGCCAAGCCGGACGACGACAAGGGCCTGGCGATCGGCAAGCAGTTCACCGGCCCGGACGGCACCTCGTACCAGCTGTACTACGTCTTCTCCTTCTACCAGGAGACCTCCACCCTCAACCTGGTGATCGGCACCCTGGCCACCGCCGGGCTGTTCCTGGTGATCCTGCTGGGCTGCATCGCCTGGCTGGTGGTCCGCCAGGTCGTCACGCCGGTGCGGATGGCCGCCGGGATCTCCGAGCGGCTCGCGGCCGGGCACTTCGACGAGCGGATGAAGGTCACCGGCACCGACGACATCGCCCGCCTCGGCGAGTCGTTCAACCGGATGGCCAACGGCCTGCAGGCGCAGATCCGCAAGCTGGAGGAACTCTCCCGGGTGCAGCGCCGGTTCGTCTCGGACGTCTCGCACGAGCTGCGCACCCCGCTGACCACCGTCCGGATGGCCGCCGACCTGATCTACGACAGCCGCGAGGACCTGGACCCGATGGCGGCCCGCTCCGCCGAACTGCTCCAGGACCAGCTGGACCGCTTCGAGTCGCTGCTCGCCGACCTGCTGGAGATCAGCCGGTTCGACGCGGGCGCGGCGATCCTGGACGCCGAACCGGTCGACCTGCGGGACATCGTGACCCGGGTGGTCGAGGCGGCCGACCCGCTGGCCCGGGCCAAGGGCAGCGCGGTGCTGATCCGCGGCGCCGAGAACCCGGTGCTGGCCGAGGTCGACGGCCGCCGGATCGAGCGGATCCTGCGCAACCTGGTGGTCAACGCGCTGGAGCACGGCGAGGGCCGGGACGTGGTGATCCGGCTCGGCTCGGCCGAGGGCGCGGTCGCCGTCGGCGTGCGCGACTACGGCATCGGCCTCAAGCCCGGCGAGGCCTCCCGGGTGTTCCACCGCTTCTGGCGGGCCGACCCGTCCCGGGTGCGGACCACCGGCGGCACCGGCCTCGGCCTGTCCATCGCGGTCGAGGACGCCCACCTGCACGGCGGCTGGCTGCAGGCCTGGGGCGAGCCCGGCGGCGGCTCGCACTTCCGGCTGACCCTGCCGCGCACCCGCGGCGGCGAGATCTCCCGGGCCCCGTTCCGGCTGGAGCCGGAGGACTCCCGCTACAACCGCGGCATGTCCTCGGCCGGCGCCCCGTACCGGCGCACCGCCCGCGGCGCGACCGCGCTGGCCGGCGGCGAGTCCACCGCCGTCCCGGAGACCCCGGACACCGAGCGGCACGCCTTCGGCTCCGGCCTCGGCGGCGTGCTCAGCATCGGCCCCGGCCTGGGCCGGCCCACCGCCGCCCCGGTCTCCGCCCCCTCGGACGTCACGGGTTACGGTGCCACGGGCGCGCAGATCGTGGTCGACCGCGGCCGCCCGACCCAGTCGGCCCCGCCCGCACCGGACGGCGCCGAGACCGACCAGGAGGGGACCGCCGGTGCGCAGGACAGACAGGACGACTGACCGGCGGGCCCTCGCGGCGGGCTGGGCCGTACTGCTGGCCACCGCCGCCACCGGCTGCGTCTCGATGCCCTCCGGCGGCGCCCCGCAGCGCCTGGAGGTGTCGCAGAACGCCGCCGACGCCCTCCAGGTGCACGTCTACCCGGTCGCCCCGCGCAAGGGCGAGAGCCCCCGCGACCTGCTCGCCGGGTTCCTCGACTCCTCCAACGCCGACCAGGCCGACTACGACACCGCCAAGCAGTACCTGACCACCGTCGCGGCCAAGACCTGGAAGCCCGACGCCGGCGTGGTGGTGCTGGCCGGCGCCCCCAGCCCGGGCGGCGGCCAGCCCCCGGACGACGCCGTGGTCTTCCGGCTGACCGTCGAGGGCAAGCAGGTCGCCGCGCTCGACGAGCAGCACACCTACCAGGCCCACCCCGGCCAGTCCTACCAGCAGGTCTTCACCTTCGTGAAGGAGTCCGACGGCCCCGACAAGGGCGAGTGGCGGATCAGCGACCTGCCCAACGGCCTGATCGTCGACCAGACCAACTTCAAGAACACCTACAAGCCGGTCCACCGCTACTTCTTCGCCGCCACCGACCGGTCCGCCACCCGCCCGCAGATCTCCCCGGTGCTGGTGCCCGACCCGATCTACCTGCGCCGCCGAATAGACCCGCTGACCGAGGCCGCCCAGGCCACCGCGGACGGCCCCTCGCGCTGGCTCGGCCCGGTGGTGAGCAGCAAGCTGGACGGCGTCCGGGTGCGGGGCGCCAGCGTCGGCGACAACCGGGTGGCCACCGTCAGGCTGGAGGGCGGCGACCCGGCCGCCTGCAAGCAGATGGCCCAGCAGCTCTTCCAGACCCTCGCCGACCAGCAGAGCAAGCTCGACCGGCTCGACCTCTCCCTCACCGGCGGCAGCTGCTCGCTCAGCGCCGGCGAGGCCGCGCTGGTCGCCCCCGGCGCGCTGGCCGGCACCGACAACGGCGTCCGGGCGTACATCCAGTCCGAGGACGGCCGGCTCAGCACCTACCAGGAGGGCCTGGACCCGGTCCCCGTGCCCGGGCCGCTCGGCCAGCCGCCGCAGGCCGGACAGTTCCGCCCCGGCACCGGCGCCGTCGCCGTCCGCCGGGACGGCAACGCCGCCGCCGCGGTCAGCGCCGACGGCCACGACCTGGTCGAGGTCGAGCTGTCCGAGAACGCCAAGTACGGCGAGCGGATCGTCTCCAGCCGCGCCCCCGCGCCCGACCAGGGCCTGGCCTCGCCCAGCTGGGACGGCCGGCAGGACCTCTGGCTGGTCGACCGCGACCCGGCCGCGCCCCGGGTGCTGCTGGTGCGCGAGCGCACCGTCGTCCCGGTGCAGGTCGACGGGCTGGACGGGCGCACCGTGCGGTCGCTGCGGATCTCCTCCGACGGCACCCGGATCGCGCTGCTGCTCAGCCGCGGCACCGGCCAGGCCAAGCTGGCGCTCGGCCTGGTGCAGCACGACGGCAGCTCGAAGAACCCGACCGCCCGGATCACCGGGCTGCGCGACGTCGCCCCCCAGCTGACCGAGGTCGCCGCCGTCTCCTGGGGCGACACCGACCAGCTGGTGGTGCTCGGCAAGGAGGTCGACCGGCTCCAGCAGCTGCACTTCCTCGGCACCGACGGCTCGCAGTCCACCGACTCCCCGCTGCAGGGCGGCGAGTCGATGACCTCGCTGTCCGCCACCGAGGCCCGGCTGCCCGCCGACCCGACCGGTCCCTCCGGGCCCGCCGTGCTCACTGTCTCCGACCACGGCCTCTACCGGCTCAAGGACAACCAGTGGCACGAGGTGCCCAGCAAGTCCGACCCCGGCGCGTTCATCTACCCGGGCTGAGCCCGGCCTCCCCCGCGACCGCCCCGCGCCGCCCCGGACCCGGCCCGCGCCGGGCGGTGGCCGCGACGGTCGCCGCCGCCCGCGGCGGGCAGCCCGCCGCGCGCAGCGCCCGGGCCGCCTCGGCCAGGCTCGCCCCGGTGGTCACCAGGTCGTCCACCAGCACCAGCCGGTGCCCGGCCAGGGCGCCCGCCAGCCGGGCCGGGACGGCCAGCGCGCCGTCCAGGTTGCGGTGCCGCTCGGCCGCGCCCAGGCCCGCCTGGTCGGCCACCGGGCGGCTGTGCCGCAGCACCGGCGCGACCAGGGTGGCGATCCCGCCCCGGCGCAGCTCGCGGGCGGCGGCCCGGGCCAGCCGCAGCGTCGGGTCGTGGCCGCGGGCCCGGGTCGCGGCCCGGGCCGAGGGCACCGGCACCAGCAGCAGCGGGGCGGCGCCCGCCCCGGTGGCGGAGCGCACGGCGGCGGCCAGCGCGCCCCCCAGCGGGGCGGCCAGCCGGAGCGCGCCGCGCTCCTTGTGGGCGAGCAGCAGGTGGCGCACCGGTCCGGCGTAGGGGGCTGCGGCGTGCACCGGCGGCAGCCCGGGCGGCGGGCGGTGCGGTCCGGCCGGGCCGGCGGCGGCGCCGTCCAGCAGCGCGCGGCAGGGCGGGCAGAGGCCGCCGAGGCCGCTCCCGCAGCCGGCGCAGCGGGCGGGGAGCAGCAGGTCGAGCAGGGCGGCGACGGCGCGGGCGGGGACGGATCCGGGCTGGTGGGCGGTGCTGCGGCTCGTCACGGGAACCCCTCCGGAACGCGCGCCGGGCGGCGGCGTCAGCCATACGGTCGGCGGTGCCGGGCGTGTTGTCCAGCCGTTCGCCGTTGTTTCACCCGTAGGTGGGTAGACAGGGGGGAACAGCCGGGCCGCCGACCGCACGCCGGTACGTTCGTTCGACTGGGGAGGCGAGATCCCCGCGTCGGGTGTTGCATGAGGCTTCCAGGGGTTTCGAACGCTCCTGGTGGGGAGGAAGTGAGTAAGAGGGCCGGTGGTCCTCGTCGGCTCTCCGGGCGGTGCCCGGCGGGCGGCGGCGGCCGACTGGTCCGGCTGGGTCTCACGCCGGTTCGGGACGCACACCGAACCGGTCAGCACGAGGGATCGGAGTTCTGCGTGGACATCGTCGTCAAGGGCCGCAAGACCGAGGTGCCCAAGAGGTTCCGCGAGCACGTGGCCGAGAAGCTGGAGAAGGTCCAGAAGTTCGACACCAAGGCGATCAGCCTGGATGTCGAGGTGTCCAAGGAGCACAATCCGCGGCAGGCCGACCGTTCCGACCGGGTGGAGATCACCCTCCGCAGCCGGGGCCCGGTGATCCGGGCCGAGGCGTCCGCCAACGACCCGTGGGCGGCGCTGGACCTGGCCTCCGCGAAGCTGGAGGCGCAGCTGCGCAAGTCCGCGGACCGCCGCCGGGTGCACAAGGGCGGGACCAACGGGCGGACGCCGCTCAGCGTCTCCGCGGCGACCGCCGCGCTGGCCGACCTGCCCGCCACCGAGGCCGCCACGGGCGCCGACGGCGCGGCCCGCAAGACCGTCGCCGGGAACCTGGAGGTGGAGGGCGACGGGCCGCTGGTGGTCCGCGAGAAGACCCACGCCGCGGCCCCGATGTCGCTGGACCAGGCGCTGTACGCGATGGAGCTGGTCGGCCACGACTTCTACCTCTTCCAGGAGAAGGACAGCGGCCTGCCGAGCGTGGTCTACCGCCGGCACGGCTACCACTACGGCGTGATCCACCTGAAGGAGGACCCGGCCGCCGCGGGCGACGCCGCCGGCGCGGGCGGCGCGATCAACGGGCCGGACGAGGACTGACGGCGGCCCCGCCCCCGGGGCGGGGAGCCGGGTGACCCCGGCGGCCGGTGCGGCCGCCGGGGTCACCCGTGCGCGCGGGGTCACCCAGCCGGGCGGTTCGGCGCCGCAGGGTGACCGGGACGGGGCCGGGCCGTGGAATGATGGGCGCGTCGGACGTGACCTGAGGGCGGGGGAGGAGCGGATGGGGGAGCTTTCGCGCGAGGGCCGGGGGCCCGGGGACGGCGGCTTCCCGCCGGGCCGCGCGGAGCCGATCCGGGTGCTGGTGGTGGACGACCACGCGCTGTTCCGCCGGGGCCTGGAGATCGTGCTGGCGGAGGAGCAGGACATCCGGGTGATCGGCGAGGCGGGCGACGGCGCGGAGGCCGTGCTGAAGGCCGCCGACCTGCTGCCGGACATCATCCTGATGGACGTCCGGATGCCCCGGCGCAGCGGCATCGAGGCGTGCACCGCGATCAAGGACGTGGTGCCCAGCGCCAAGATCATCATGCTGACGATCAGCGACGAGGAGGCCGACCTCTACGAGGCGATCAAGGCGGGGGCCACCGGCTACCTGCTGAAGGAGATCTCCACCGACGAGGTGGCCACCGCGATCCGCGCGGTGGCCGACGGGCAGTCGCAGATCAGCCCCTCGATGGCGGCCAAGCTGCTGACCGAGTTCAAGTCGATGATCCAGCGCCGCTCGGACGACCGGGAGCTGCTGCCCGCGCCCCGGCTGACCGACCGGGAGCTGGAGGTGCTCAAGCTGGTGGCCACCGGGATGAACAACCGGGAGATCGCCAAGGAGCTGTTCATCAGCGAGAACACCGTGAAGAACCACGTGCGCAACATCCTGGAGAAGCTGCAGCTGCACTCCAGGATGGAGGCCGTGGTCTACGCCATGCGTGAGAAGATCCTCGAAATAGGCTGAACGCGGGCCGGGCGCGGCCGACGGACGCCCCCGGCCGGGCGGTTCAGGCCAGCAGCCGCTCCAGCTCCGGCCGCAGCGACTCGTCCGCCAGCCGTTCCACCCGGACGGCGTCGCAGCCCGTCCACCCGGCGGCCTCGCGCAGCGCCTCGGCCAGCGCCGGGACGAACCTCGGCCCGTCCAGCGAGACCTGGCGGGCCACCAGGGTCCGGCCCTCGCGGGCCGGGTCGACCCGGCCGACCAGCCGGCCGGCGGCGAGCAGCGGCATCGCGAAGTAGCCGTGCACCCGCTTGTGCTTGGGGGTGTAGGCCTCCAGCCGGTGGGTCATGCCGAAGATCCGCTCGGTGCGGGCGCGGTCCCAGACCAGCGAGTCGAACGGGGAGAGCAGGGTGGTGCGGTGCCGGCCCCGCGGCTCGGCGGCGAGCGCCGCCGGGTCGGCCCAGGCCGGGGCGCCCCAGCCCTCGACCTCGACCGGGACCAGGCCCGAGCCGGGGAGCGCGGCGTCCAACTGGGCGCCCTTGAGGCGGTGGTAGTCCTGCAGGTCGGCCCGGGTGGCGACGCCGAGCGCGGCCCCGGCCCGGGCCACCAGCGCGGTCAGGCACTCGGCGTCGGACGGCTCGCGCCCGAACAGCTCGGCCGGGACGGCCCGTTCGGCCAGGTCGTAGACCCGCTTCCAGCCGCGCCGCTCGGTCACCACCACGTCGCCGAAGGCCAGCGCCCGCTCGACGGCGATCTTGGTGTCGGACCAGTCCCACCACTCGGCGGTCCGCTTGGCGCCGCCGAGCCCGGTGGAGGTCAGCGGGCCCTCGGCGCGCAGCCGGTCGACCACCGCGGCGTAGGCCCCGGGGGAGACCGGGTGGCCCCAGACCCGGCCCTTGTCCCGGTACGCGCGGCGGCGGAAGGCGAACAGCGGCCAGTCCTCCATCGGCAGCACGCAGGCCGCGTGCGACCAGTACTCGAAGGCGGTGCCGTGCCCCCAGTACGCCTGCTCGACCGGGCGGCGGCCGACCGCGCCGAGCCGGGCGTACGGCACCAGCTCGTGCGAGCGGGCCAGCACCGAGATGGTGTCCAACTGGACGGCGCCGAGCCGCCGCAGGACGCCCGCCGCACCGGCCCGGCGGTCGGGGGAGCCGAGCAGGCCCTGGGCGCGCAGCGCGAGCCGGCGGGCGTGGTCGGCGGTGATCCGGGCGACGGGCGCGGGGGCCGCGGCGGGGGTGCCGGCAGGCGTGCCGGTGAGGGTCTCGGCAGGGGTCTGGGCCATGGGGCGAGGCTAGGCCAGGGTACTGACAACCGGCCGTCGGCGAACCGCTTTGACCGTTTGGCCCCGGCATCGGGGGATGTGCTCCCAGGGGTGACACAGGAATAGCGTGCTGACGGACCTCCCGGCCGCTCGGAGTCCTCGCATACGATGGCCCGTACGGTGGGGTGCACTCCCCACCGGCAGTCATCCAGAGCCGAATGAGGCAAGGAGCCCGCTCACGTGTCCGTCTTCGACAAGATCCTGCGCGCAGGCGAGGGCAAGATCCTCCGCAAGCTGCAGCGGATTGCCGCCCAGGTCAACTCGATCGAAGAGGACTTCGTCAACCTCACCGACGAAGAGCTGCGCGCGCTGACCGACGAGTACAAGTCCCGCCTGGCCGACGGCGAGAGCCTCGACGACATCCTCCCCGAGGCGTTCGCGACGGTCCGCGAGGCCGCCAAGCGCGTCCTGGGCCAGCGCCACTACGACGTCCAGATCATGGGCGGCGCCGCCCTGCACCACGGCCACGTCGCCGAGATGCGCACCGGCGAGGGCAAGACCCTGGTCGGCACCCTGCCCGCGTACCTGAACGCGCTGACCGGCAAGGGCGTGCACCTGATCACCGTCAACGACTACCTCGCCGAGCGCGACTCGGAGTGGATGGGCCGGGTGCACCGCTTCCTCGGCCTGGAGGTCGGCGTGATCCTGGCGAACATGTCGCCGGCCGAGCGCAAGCGCCAGTACGGGATGGACATCACGTACGGCACCAACAACGAGTTCGGCTTCGACTACCTGCGCGACAACATGGCCTGGTCGCAGGACGAACTGGTGCAGCGCGGCCACAACTTCGCGATCGTCGACGAGGTCGACTCGATCCTGATCGACGAGGCCCGCACCCCGCTGATCATCTCCGGTCCGGCCGACCAGGCCACCAAGTGGTACAACGACTTCGCCAAGCTGGTGCAGCGCCTCAAGATCGACCGCGACTACGAGGTCGACGAGAAGAAGCGCACCGTCGGCATCCTGGAGGAGGGCGTCGGCCGGGTCGAGGACTACCTGGGCATCGACAACCTCTACGAGTCGGTGAACACCCCGCTGGTCGGCTTCCTGAACAACGCCATCAAGGCCAAGGAGCTCTACAAGGCGGACAAGGACTACGTCGTCATCAACGGCGAGGTCATGATCGTCGACGAGCACACCGGCCGCATCCTGGCCGGCCGCCGCTACAACGAGGGCATGCACCAGGCGATCGAGGCCAAGGAGGGCGTCGAGGTCCAGAACGAGAACCAGACGCTGGCCACCATCACCCTGCAGAACTTCTTCCGCCTCTACGACAAGCTGTCCGGCATGACCGGCACCGGCACCACCGAGGCGGCCGAGTTCCACCAGATCTACAAGCTCGGCGTCGTCCCGATCCCGACCAACAAGAGCCCGAAGCGGATCGACCAGCCCGACCTGATCTACAAGTCGGAGCCGGCCAAGTTCGCCGCCGTGGTCGAGGACATCGCCGAGCGGCACGAGAAGGGCCAGCCGGTCCTGGTCGGCACCGTCTCGGTCGAGAAGTCCGAGTACCTGTCGCAGGAGCTGCGCAAGCGCGGCATCCCGCACGAGGTGCTGAACGCCAAGCACCACGAGCGCGAGGCGCAGATCGTCGCGCAGGCCGGCCGCAAGGGCGCCGTCACCGTCGCCACCAACATGGCCGGCCGCGGCACCGACATCATGCTCGGCGGCAACTCCGAGCACCTGGCCGCCGCCGAGCTGGCCCAGCGCGGCATCACTCCCGAGGAGACCCCGGAGGAGTACGAGGCCCAGTTCCCGGAGGCGCTGGAGAAGGCCAAGCTCGCGGTCAAGGCGGAGCAGGAGGAGGTGCAGGAGATCGGCGGCCTGTACGTCCTGGGCACCGAGCGGCACGAGTCCCGCCGGATCGACAACCAGCTGCGCGGCCGCTCCGGCCGCCAGGGCGACCCGGGCGAGTCCCGGTTCTACCTCTCGCTGGGCGACGACCTGATGCGCCTGTTCAAGGCCGGCATGGTCGAGCGCGTGCTGTCGATGGCGAACGTCCCCGAGGACGTGCCGATCGAGTCGAAGATGGTCACCCGGGCCATCGCCTCCGCGCAGACCCAGGTCGAGCAGCAGAACTTCGAGATCCGCAAGAACGTCCTCAAGTACGACGAGGTCCTCAACCGCCAGCGCGAGGTCATCTACGGCGAGCGCCGCCGCGTCCTGGAGGGCGAGGACCTGCAGGAGCAGGTCGGCCACTTCATGGACGACACCGTCGCCGCGTACGTCAACGCCGCCACCGGCGAGGGCTTCGAGGACGACTGGGACCTCGACAAGCTGTGGACCGCGCTCAAGCAGCTCTACCCGGTCTCGATCGACCTGGACGAGCTGGAGGAGGAGGCCGCGGACAGCGGCGGCCTGACCCCCGAGTTCCTCACCAAGGCCATCCAGGAGGACATCGCCGCCGCGTACGGCCGCCGCGAGGACCAGCTCGGCGAGCAGATCATGCGCGAGCTGGAGCGCCGGGTCGTCCTGTCGGTGCTGGACCGCCGCTGGCGCGAGCACCTGTACGAGATGGACTACCTGCAGGAGGGCATCGCGCTGCGCGCCTACGCCCAGCGCGACCCGCTGGTCGAGTACCAGCGCGAGGGCTTCGACCTGTTCTCCGCGATGATGGAGGGCATCAAGGAGGAGTCCGTCGGCTACCTGTTCAACCTGGAGGTCCAGGTCGAGCAGCAGGTCGAGGAGGTCCCGGTGCCGGACGACGAGCAGGTGCTGCTCGACAAGCTGGAGAAGGACGCCGCCGTCCCGGCCGCCCGCCCGGAGATCCGCGCCAAGGGCCTGGAGGCCCCCGAGCGCAAGAAGCTCCACTACACCGCGCCGTCCGACGAGATCGGCGGCGGCGTGATCGAGGGCGACTTCGACGAGGACGGGCTGGTCGGCGAGGGCGACGGCCTGACCCGCGCCGAGCGCCGCAAGGCCGCCAAGGCGGCGAAGGGCGGTCGGCGCCGCAAGGCCTGACCGCGCTCCTGACGACGGCGGGGTGCCGCTCCCACGGGGGGCGGCGCCCCGCCGCGGCGTTCCCCGGGCGCTCATCCGGTCTCCACGGCCGCGCACTGCCACTGGCCGGTCCGGCCGTGCCGCTCCAGCCGGAACGCCAGCAGGTGGTGCCGGGGCCCCAGCTCGACCCGCACGCAGGCCTCCACCGCGCCCGGGCCCGGCGCGCAGTCGTGCACCCGGCCCAGCCTCGGCCGCAGCACCCGGCCGCGCGGGCGCAGCGAGCCCGTCCGCACCAGCGCCGCGAGCTGGTGGAAGCCCGGCAGCGTGGTGTGCCGCTGCAACTGGTGCACCGGGCGCTCCCCGCACAGCACCTCGACCAGCCGGTGCGCGAACCGGCCCGCGAGCTCGGCGTGCCCGGTGCTGCCCGGCGCGGCCGTCCGGGGCCGGTGGGCCGGCGGGCGGACGCCGTCGCAGGCCGCGCGCGGGCTGCGGGCCGGGCGCGCGGGCCGCAGCTGCGGGGGCAGCTGCCCGGCGGCCGGGCGCGCCGGCTCGGCCGGGTGCGGGTGGCGGGCCGGGCGGCGGTCGCCGGGGAGGGGCCGGACCAGCGGGTGGATCCGGGGGCCGGGCGTCCGGGTGGGCTGCTCGGTCATCAGGGCCCTTTCGACGGGGGAGGCGGGGGCGGGGGAAGAGGGGGTGGGGACGGCAGTGCTGTCGGGGCCTTTGCTACCGGGTGGGCCGGGGCCGCTCCAAGGGGGTTTCCCGGGTTCCGGCGGCCGCCGGAAGTCCACCCGTACGGGTGGCGGGCCGGTGGCCGCAACGGCGCCGCCGCCGGGGCCGGGCGCGGGAGTTGACGGCGGGGCGGTGCCGGAGGGGCCCGTAGGGGGACGCGGGCGGTGACCTGATCGGCGCACGGGCCCGGCGGCGGGGAGCGCGCGTGCGGGCGGGCCGGGCGGGCTGCGTATTCTTGAGCCGTCGCACAGTGAGTCCGTCAGAAGGGTGCCCCCGATGCGCGTGTACGTGCCCACCACGTTGAAGGACCTGGCGGTGGCGCACCCGGAGGGCGTCCTGGAGCAGAGCGTCGCCTACGCGGTGACGCCCGCGCTGCGCGAGTGGTACGTCAGCGACGACCTGGAGGAACTGGAGTACGCGGCCCTGAACCGGGCGGCGCTCTCCTCGGTCCGGCTGCTGGCCGCCGATCCGGAGGCGCCGCGCCGCCGGGTGGTGCTGGCCGTCGAGGTCGCCGACTCGGCGGTGAGCCGCTTCCCCGGTGACGAGTACCAGGACCAGGCCTCGCTCGGCCGGGTGGTGCTGGCCGGTCCGGTCCGGCTGGCCAAGGCCGCCGCGGTGCACGCCGACGACACCGACCCGGACGTGCTGGCCGACGTGGCCGCCGCGGTCGGCGCGATCGCCGCCGCCGACGGGGGTGACCAGGACGCGCAGTTCACGGTGGACGGCGCGGAGGACCACGACCTGCTGTGGTTCGCGATCCAGGAGATCCCGGGCCTGATCGCCTGACCCGGCCGGCAGGGGGACCCCGCCCCGGCGGGGTCTTCGGCGTTCCGGGCCCGGGTCAGCCGTCCGCCGCGTCCGGCAGCGCGTCGGTTCCGGCGTCCCGCACCGGGTCGACGACGCCCCGGACGGCGAGCAGGTAGCCGAGCTCGGTGCGGCTGCGGCTGCCGGTGGCGTCGGAGGCGCGCTTCACGTGGTTGGCCACCGAGCGCAGGCTGATGCCCAGCCGGCTCGCGATGGCCTTGTCGGGCACGCCGTTGACCAGCAGGCGCAGCACGGCGTGGTGGATCTTGTCGGACAGCACCTCCGCCCCGGTCTCCTGGAGCATGGTCATCGGCCGGGACCGCTCCCACTCCAGCTCGAAGGAGCGGACCAGGTAGCGCACGATGCCGGGGTGCCGGATCGCCAGGGCCTCGATGCTGCGGTCGCGCACGCTGGGGATGAACGCGATGGCGCGGTCGCAGACGATCAGCCGCTCGAACAGCTCGTCGGAGGTGCGGACCTCGGCGCCCGCCGCGCCGACCTGCTCCACGTACGCCAGGGTGGGCCCGTGGGTGCGGACGGAGTGCTGGTAGAGCGTCCGCTGGCGCACGCCGCGGGCGGCCAGTTGCAGGTCGCGGGGGAGGGCCTCGGCGAGTAGGGCGGGGGCGCGGCCGCCGCCGGGCTGCATGGTGAGCAGTTCGTCGGTGCAGGCGCTGACCGCCTGCTCCAGGGCGGTGCTGATGACGTCGGCGCCGATCAGGCGGTGGACCAGCGAGTCCTCCTGGCGGGCCTCCAGGTAGACGCCCTCCAGGTGGGAGATCGACACCCGCATGGCCGCCAGGCGGTGCTGGTGCTCCAGGATCGCGCGCTCGACGGGCTGGGTGAGGCCGAAGGCTGCGACGTCCGGCGGGACGGGGACCAGCGCGCCGGTCTCCGGGGAGCGGCGGAGCAGGCCCCACTCCAGGACGCAGCGCGGCACGTCGTCCGGGGCGGGCCGCCCGCGCAGGACCTCGCGGTAGGTGTTCAGGCCGCGTTCGCACATCTCCGGGTGTCCGTTTGGTCCTGCATTCTCGTTCTTTTCGCACATATGCGCTCCCTGCATCTTCGTGCACTGCAGGTAGATCCTGCCAGCCCCCCCTGTCTGCCGTGCGACCGGGCTGGAAAGCTCTTCCTGACGAACTCCGGAGCCCAATTTCCTGGACGGGTGCAGACATGAACGCTGTTCGCGGAAAATCCACCTCCCGGCGAAAGCCGGCGGTGCGGACGGCCGGTCTGGGAGTCATTCTCCTGGCCGTTCTCCCCGCTCTCGCCCCCGCGGGTCCCGCGGCGGCGGAAAACGTGCGCGCCCAGGCCCCGGCCCGGGTCGCCGCGAGCCCCCTCGGGGACTCCGCCTGGGGCTGACCCGGGCCGCCCCTCCCCTTCCACCCACTCCCCAGAAGGACACACGATGACCCGCACCGCGGTGGTCACTGGCGCCAGCAGCGGAATCGGAAAGGCCACCGCGCGGCGGCTGGCCGAGGACGGCTACCACGTCGTCCTGGTCGCCCGCCGGGCCGACCGGCTGGCCGAGGTCGCCCGGGAGACCGGCGGCACGGCGGTGGTCTGCGACGTCACCGACCCGGAGGCGGTCCGCGCCGCGTTCGCCGACCTGCCGGGCTGCGACCTGCTGGTCAACGTCGCGGGCGGGGCGCTGGGCGCCGAACCGGTCGCCGAGGCCACCGGGGCCGACTGGCAGCGGATGTTCGCGGTGAACGTGCTGGGCACCCTGCACGTCACCCGCACCCTGCTGCCGCTGCTGCGCGCCTCGGGCGAGGGCGCCGCCATCGTCACCGTCACCTCGACCGCCGCGTTCGTGAACTACGAGGGCGGGGCCGGCTACAGCGTCGCCAAGCACGGCGAGCACGCGCTGGCCGAGACCCTGCGGCTGGAGCTGTGCGGCACCCCGATCCGGGTGGTGGAGATCGCCCCCGGGATGGTGCACACCGAGGAGTTCGCCCTCAACCGCTTCGGCGGCGACGCGGCGAAGGCCGCCGCCGTCTACGCCGGCGTCGACCGGCCGCTCGCCGCCGAGGACGTCGCCGCCTGCGTGGCGCTCGCCGTGGCGCTGCCCCCGCACGTCAACGTCGACCACCTGGTGGTCCGGCCGGTCGCCCAGGCCGCCCAGCACAAGACCCACCGGGGTCCGATCTTCTCCGCCTGAAAAGCGCGGCGAAAAACCCACCGACGATCCAGCTGAAAGGCTCGGGTGATCAGCCATGTCCCTGTGGCGGAAATTCGTGGAGAAACTCTTCGGGCGCAAGCGCCGGAAGAAGAACGACGCCTCCATCTACCCCATGTTCTGACCGTTTCCTTCGGAGCGGCGGAAAGGAATTCCGAAGGTGCACACCACCTCCCCCACCGCACGCCTCGTGTTCGCCCGGGCGTGCGCCCCCGAGAGCCTGCTGCCCGGCGACTCGCTGCGGGACGAACTGCGGGCCGAACTGGCCCGGTCCGCGGCGCCGGCCCGGCCCGGTGCGGGCCTCGACGGCCTGCGCGCCGAGGCCGCGCGCTGGGCCGACGAGGAGCGCGGGCGCTTCACCGCGCTGCTCGACCGGGCCGCCACCGACACCGACCGGGACGCCCTGGTGCGGCGGGCCGCGCTCTCCTGCGCGCCGCTGTCCCTGCTCTCGGGGGCGTGGCTGCAGTGGCTCAGCGCGCCCGGAAACGCCGAGCGGCTGCCCGCCCTGCGGGTGCTCAACCTGTACGCGGCCGACCTCGGCGCCGGGCACCCGCACGCCTCGCGCGGCGCGGCGTACCTCGCCCTGCTGCAGCGCCTGGAGCTGGCCGAGCACGCCGTCCCCGCGGCGCGGCTCGCCCAGGACCAGCGGATCGACGAGGACGCGTTCGGCGTGCCCGCGCTGCTGCTGGCGCTGGGTCGGCGGCCGGAGGACTTCGGACCGGAGATCGTCGGCGCCGACCTGTGCCTGCGCGGCGTCGGCCTGCCGCCGGCGCTCGCCGCGGTCCGCCGGGCCCACCCGCACCTGACGGACTGGGAGGCGGTCGACCCGGCCACGGCCCGCCGGGCCGACGAGCCGACCGGCCTCCGGCTGGCGCTGGACGCCGCCGAGGCCTTCGACGGCGCGACCGACCCGCGGGTGGCCGACGGCTTCCGCTGGGCGCTGGGCGCGCTGCGGGGCTGGAGCGCGCGCCTGCACCACCTGGTGGAGGACGCCCTCGACCCGGTGCACGCGATGGCCGAACTGATGCGGCAGCGGGCCCGCGAGGGCTCCGTCTACCACCACGAGTTCGCCATGGAGGGCAGGTCGCTCTCGCTCTGGCTCACCGAGTGCCGGACCGACCCGCTGCCGTTCCTGGACGTCCTGGCCCGCAGCCGGATGGTCAAGCCGGGCCGCTCGGAGGCGAGTTCGCTGGTCAACGGGCTGGTGGGCGAGCGCGGGCCGATGTTCCGGGTCTTCTCGCCCGAGGACCTGGCGGTGGTCCGCCGCTGGATCGACTCGCTGCCGCCGCGCGCGGACCCCGCGCCCGACCGGGACGCGGAGCCGGCGCCGCGCCCGGCCGCCCCGCCGGCCGCGCCCGCCCCGGTGCTGCCGTCCTTCCCCGGCTCCCCCTCCGGCGCGGACCGGGCGCCCGCGGACCTCCGCGAGGCGTACTGGCTGCTGCTGCGCCGAGACACCACCCCGGCCGCGCACGACTGGGCGCACCGCTACGCCCGCGGCTGGCTGGCCCGCTCCGGGCACGGCCTGGACCGCGCGGAGACCCGCCTGCCGGCGGCCTGGCCGGACGAGGGCATGCGCCCGTGGCTGTCGGCCCAGCACGACCGGCACGGCGCCGAGTTCGAGGAGGGGCGCGAGATCCCCGTCCCCACCCGGGAGGAACTCGTCGACTCCACCGTGCAGTTGGCTCCGCTGACGCTGATCGACGGCGCCTGGCTGCAGGGGTTCACCGAGTACGAGGACGCCGGCTCGGAGGTCGGCTTCTCGCTCTTCGAGACCTACTGGGACGAACTCGGCAACGGCGAACCGAGGTTGAACCACCCGCTGATCTACCGCCAGGTGCTGGCGGAGATGGGCCGGCAGGTGCCGCCCACCGACTCCCGGGAGTTCTCCCGGTGGCCGGGGTTCCGGGACGAGTCCTTCGAACTGCCCGTGTACTGGCTGTCCGTCGGCCGCTTCCCGCACACGTTCCGGCCGGAGATCCTCGGCCTGAACCTGGCGATGGAGCTGTCCGGGGTCGGCGGCTCGTACCGCAGGGCCCGCATCGCGCTCAAGACGCACGGGTTCAGCACCCGCTTCGTCGACCTGCACAACACCATCGACAACGTCTCCACCGGGCACTCGGCCTGGGCGGCGGACGCCGTGGACGCCCACATGGCCACCGTGCCGGCCACCCGCCGGGCCGAGGAGTGGGCCCGGGTCCGCACCGGCTACCGGTCGCTGACCCCGCCCTCCGGTTTCCGGGCCCGCCAGGCCCAGCGGCGGGCCCGGCTCGCCGCCCCGCCCGTGGCCGTGCCCGCCCCCTGACAACGCCGTACGCGTGAAGGAGCTTCGACCCCCATGCCCGACCTGGTTCTTGGGCTCTCCGCCTACTACCACGACAGTGCCGCCGCCCTGGTCTCCGGCGGTGTCCCGCTGGCCGCCGCGCAGGAGGAGCGGTTCAGCCGCGTCCGCCACGACCCCGGCTTCCCCGCGCAGGCGGTCGCGTACTGCCTGCGGGAGGCGGGCGCCACCCTCGACGACGTCTCCGCCGTCGCCTACTACGAGGACCCCGCGCTGAAGTACCGGCGGGTGCTCTCCACCTTCGCCGCCTCCGCGCCCCGCTCCTACGGCGCCTTCAGCCGCACCCTGCCGGAGTGGCTGGGCTGGAAGCGGGACACCCTCGGCGAGGTCCGCCGCCAGTTGGAGGGGCTCGGCCTCGGCCGGGTGCCCGAGGTGGTGGCGCGCCGCCACCACGAGTCGCACGCCGCCTCGGCGTTCTTCCCCAGCCCGTACGAGTCGGCCGCGGTGCTCTGCGTCGACGGCGTCGGCGAGTGGGCCACCACCACGCTCTGGCACGGCCGCGGCAACGGCCTCGACGCGCTGGCGGAGATCCGCTTCCCGCACTCGCTCGGCCTGCTGTACTCGGCGTTCACGTACTTCTGCGGGTTCAAGGTCGACTCCGGCGAGTACAAGCTGATGGGCCTCGCCCCCTACGGCGAGCCGCGCTACGAGCAGCTGATCCGCGAGCGGCTGATCGACGTCAAGCCGGACGGCTCGTTCCGCCTCGACATGCGGTACTTCGCCTACCTGCGCGGCGAGGTGATGACCGGCCGGGGCTTCGAGCAGCTCTTCGGCGGCCCCCGGCGAATGCCCGAGAGCCCGCTGACCGAGCGGGAGTTCGACCTCGCCGCGTCCGTCCAGAAGGTCACCGAGGACGTGGTGCTGAAGCTGGCCCGGACGGCCCGGGAGCGCACCGGCGAGTCCCGGCTGTGCCTGGCCGGCGGCGTCGCGCTGAACTGCGTGGCCAACGGGAAGGTGATCCAGGACGGGATCTTCGACGAGGTGTGGATCCAGCCCGCCGCGGGGGACGCCGGCGGTGCGCTCGGCGCCGCGCTGGCCGTCGCCCACGAGCGGGGCGCGGACCGCCCGCACCTGGGCACCGGCCGCGACGCGATGAGCGGTTCGCTGCTCGGCCCGGCCTACGACGACGAGGAGATCGCCGCCTACCTGGAGCGCGAGCGGATCCCGCACGAGCGGCTCGCCCCCGAGGTGCTGGCCGCGCGGGTCGCCGAGGTGCTGGCCGAGGAGAAGATCGTCGGCTGGTTCCAGGGGCGGATGGAGTTCGGCCCCCGGGCGCTCGGCGCACGCTCGATCATCGGCGACGCGCGGTCCCCGAAGATGCAGTCCGACATGAACCTCAAGATCAAGTTCCGGGAGTCGTTCCGGCCGTTCGCGCCCTCCGTCCTGGAGTCCGACACCAAGGACTACTTCGACCTGCCGCAGGAGAGCCCATACATGCTGGTGGTCGCGCCGGTGGCGCAGGCCCGGCTCATCCCGGACGCGGACGCCGCCTCGGCCGGGGTCAGCGGCCTGGACCTGCTGAAGGTGCCGCGCTCCACCATCCCCGCGGTCACCCACGTGGACCGCTCCGCCCGGGTGCAGACCGTGTCGGCCCACAACAACGCCCCCTACCACCGGCTGCTGACCGCGTTCAAGGAGGCGACCGGCTGCCCGGTGCTCGTCAACACGTCCTTCAACGTGCGGGGCGAGCCGATCGTGAACACCCCGGCCGACGCCTACACCTGCTTCATGCGCACCGACATCGACTACCTCGCCCTGGGGTCGTTCCTGCTCGGCAAGGCCGACCAGCCGCAGTGGCAGGAGGACGTCGACTGGCGCGAGGCCATCCCGCTCGACTGAGCCCCCCACCCGCGACGCGCCACGAGAGACGGACCCGTGAAGAAACTCCTGCTGTTCCTCGCCTACTTCCTGATCGTCACGCCGGTCGGCGCCGCCCAACGGCTGCTGGGCGACCCGATGACCCGCCGCATCCGCAAGGACGCGAACTCCTACTGGGCGGTAGCTCCTGTCCGCAGGTGAGCCGTCGACACCGACTTCGACCCGACCGGAATGACACCATGACTGAATCCCTCCTCGCAGAACCGGGCGCCGAGGTCGCCGCGGACGTCCTGCGGATCACCCACCACCGTCTCGACGACGGGGTCCGCGACGTCATCGCCAAGGAGATCGCGGAGCGGACCTCCGCCTCCGTCCTCGACTCGGACGACAACCAGGCGATCCTGTCCGGCATCGGGGCGCACGTGCTCCGCCGCCACCTGCCGGGCCAGGTCCTCGACGCCCTCGACGCCTTCCGCGTCGACGGCCGCCACGTCCTCAAGCTGAGCAACCTCCCCACCCAGCACTTCCCGCCGACCCCGGTCCACGGCTACGGCGACGAGCCCGCCCTCTCGCTGGTCAACGCCCTGCACTTCGGGCTGGTCAAGCTGCTCGGGATGACCCCGTACGCGGTGGCCTACGAGAACCGGGGACGGCTCATCCGCAACGTCGTGCCGAACCCGGAGGCGGCCGGCGCGACCAGCTCCTGGGGCGCCGACTCCGAGTTCTTCTGGCACACCGACAACCCGCACCTGCCCTTCGGGGAGCCCGGGACCGACCCGCGCGGCTACGTGCCCCGCTACCTGACCTTCTACACCGTCCGCAACGAGGAGCGGGTGCCCACCGAGGTCGCCGCGGTCGACGAGGTCGTCCGGCACCTCGACCCGACCCTGCTGCGGGCCCTCGAACGCCCCGGGTTCGTGGTCGGCGCGCCCGACTCCAACGACTTCCCGGACGCGCCCGAACTCCTGGACGGCACCGCGCTGTTCGACCGCGACGAGGCCGGGCGCAACCGGGCCCGCTACGACGCGGGCACCACCCGCGGCACCGACGCGGCCACCGAGGAGCAGGTCCGCGCCTTCCACGCCGCCCTGGGCCTGGTCCACGGAGCCGCCTTCACCCTGGAGACCGGCGACTTCCTGGTCTTCGACAACTACCGGGTGGTCCACCGCCGGCGCGCCTTCGCCCCGGCCCCGGCCCCGACCGCCCGCTGGCTGCGCCGCTGCTACGCGAGCTAGCCGACCACCCCGCCCGCAGTCCCCAACCCCCTGAAGGAGAAGCAGAGATGTTCCGCATCGCAGTCGTCGGTGGTCGCCCCGCCCCCATCGCCGGAGCCAGGGAACTCGGCATCGACGTGG
Organism: Kitasatospora sp. NPDC015121; assembly: GCF_055562955.1. Lineage (NCBI taxonomy): Bacteria > Bacillati > Actinomycetota > Actinomycetes > Kitasatosporales > Streptomycetaceae > Kitasatospora > Kitasatospora sp. NPDC015121. Next base: position 274,769 of record NZ_JBVHEH010000012.1, on the reverse strand, counting down.
TCCTGGTCCACGAGGAGGGCGCCTACGACCCGGCCATCGGCGTGCACTGCGAGCGCATCGTGCACGCGCCGATCACCGACGGCCCGGCGATCCTCGACGTCCTCAAGCCGCTGCACGACGAGCGCCCGTTCGACCGGGTCATCACCACCACCGAGTTCGCCGGCGAGTCGACCGGCTTCGTGGTCGACGCGCTCGGCCTGCCCGGCGTCACCGAGGCCACCGCCCGCGCCCTGAAGGACAAGGCGCTCACCCGCGAACTGCTCGACAAGCACGACCTCAGCCCGGTCCGCTACCGGACGGTCCGCTCCGCCGAGGAGGCCGCCGCGTTCGCCGCCGAACTCGCCGACCGGATCGTGCTCAAGCCCGCCGACGGCGTCGCCAGCCTGCACATCCACCCGGCCGCCACCCCCGAGGAGGCCGCCGCCGCCTTCGACCGGCTGGCCGCCGACGGCGTCACCTCGGTGATCGCCGAGGAGTTCCTGGAGGGCCCGGTCGTCTCGGTCGACTCCTTCTCCTTCGAGGGCCGGCACGTGCCGATCGGCTACTCCGAGTACCGGATGAACGACCGGTTCGTCGAATGGGAGGTCTCCACCCCCAGCCGCTACGCCACCCCGCACCTGACCGAGCTGCGCGAGCTGACCGTCCGGCTGCTGGACGCCGTCGGCCTCACCGAGGGCCCCTCGCACAGCGAGTTCGTGCTCACCCCGAAGGGCCCCCGGGTCCTGGAGTCGCACGCCCGGCTGGCTGGCAGCGGCGCCCCCGAACTGGTCCGCCGCGCCTTCGGCTGCGACCTCAACCGGTGGTTCCTCACCGTGCCGCTCGGCATCGACACCCTGCCCGCGACCTCCCCCGACCCGATCGGCGGCGCGGCCGTGCGCTTCTTCACCCCCGAGCCCGGCACCATCGAGGCCATCGAGATCGACGCCGACCTCGACATCGAGCTGCGCCGCCAGCCGGAGGGCGAGACCCCGCAGGTCTTCCTGCCGCACCTGGACGAGTTCGCCCCGCTGGAGGTCGCCGCCTTCCTCGCGAAGAACCCCGGCGAGCGGGTCCCGCCGCTGAACACCGTCATGGACTGCGTCTCCGGCTACGTCATCGCCTCCGGCACCGACGCGGACGACGCGGTGGCCAAGTGCGACGCGGTCAACGAGCGGATCCACTTCCGCACCGTCTGACCCGGCCCCCGGCCGCGGGTGGCCGGACCCCCTCCGGCCACCCGCCCGCCCCGCCCTGCCCGTCCCGCCCTGCCCCCCGCCCCTGCGAAGGCCCCGAGATCGGAGAGCCGTGACCGCCCTCCTCCCGCACATCCTCGTCATCCACCGCTGGCGGGACCACCACGCCCGCTACGAGGACTACATCGACCACCGCACCCACCACGTCACCTACGTGACGACCGGCCTCGGGCGCGAGTCGGTCCCGGCGGCCGCCGCCGGCACCGTCACCGTCCGGGCCACCGACGACCCGGCCGAGGTGCGCACGGCCGCGGACACGCTGTCCGTCCGCTTCGGCACCCCGGACCTGGTGGTCGCGCTCAACGAGGGCGACCTGGAGACCGCGGCCCGGCTGCGCGCCGAGCTGGGCTGCCCGGGCCAGGACGCGGCCGCGCTCGCGCCGTTCCGCGACAAGCTGGTCATGGTGCGGGCCGTCGCCGCCGCCGGGCTGCGCACCCCGGAGTCCGCCGACGCCCCCGACGCGGCCGAGGTCAAGGAGTTCGCCCAGACCCACGGCTGGCCGCTGATCGTCAAGCCCCGGCGCGGCACCGCGAGCCGCGGCGTGCTCCGGCTCGACTCCGCGGACGACCTGCCCGCGCTGGAGGGCCTGGAGCCGGAGGACCGGATCGTCCAGACGTACTGCGGCGACGCCATCTACCACGTCGACGGGCTGTGGACCGGCAGCGCGCTGGGCCCGTGGCGGGCCTCCCGGTACGTCAACACCTGCGCCGGGTTCGGCGCGGGCACCGCGCTCGGCTCGGTCGAGGAGGACGACCCCGAACTGCTCGGCCCGATCGGCGAGTTCACCGCCGCCGCGGCCGAGGCCCTGGGCGGCGACCGGCCCTGGGTGTTCCACCTGGAGCTGTTCGTCGGCCCGGCGGACGGGGACGGCGCCGTCCGGGTCACCTTCCTGGAGGCCGGCTGGCGGGTGGGCGGCGCGGAGATCCCGTTCGTCTGGCGGGAGGTGCACGGCGTCGACCTGATGGCCGCGGCCGCCGCCGTCCAGCTCGGCCGCGCCCCCGAACTCCCGGAGCCCGCGCCGAGGCCGGCCGGCCGGGTCGGCGGCTGGCTGCTGGTCTCCTCGCCCGTCCCGGCGCCGTGCACGGTCACCGCCGTGCACGGCGCCGACCGGGCGCAGGAGCTGGCCTACGCCCAGGTCGTCCCGGAACCCGGCTACGCGATGCCGCGGATCGGCGGCTACGAGCACGTCGGCGCCCGGTTCCGGTTCCGCGGCGCGAGCACGGCGGAGGTCCGCGACGCGGTCGTCGCCACCGCCGCCCTGGTCCGACTGGAGTGCGTCCCCGACCGGGACGGCGAACCGAGGTCCCGGGCCGCCCGCGGCCTGGACCGCTGACGGCGACGGAAGGGAACGCACCGATGGTCAGCGCAGGCTCCGTGGCCGGCATCGCCCTGGTGGCGCTCGGACTGGTCCTCACCCCCGGCCCCAACATGGTCTACCTGGTCTCCCGGTCGATCGTGCAGGGCCGCCGGGCCGGGCTGTTCTCGCTGCTCGGCGTCGCGGCCGGCTTCTTCGTCTACCTCCTCGCCGCCGTCACCGGCATCGCGGCGCTCTTCACCCTGGTGCCGAGCGTCTACACGGCGGTCAAGTACGCGGGCGCGCTCTACCTCGCCTACCTCGCCTTCAACACCCTGCGGCCGGGCGGCACCAACGCCTTCGACCCCAAGCCGCTCCCGCCCGACCCGCCGCTGCGGCTCTTCACGATGGGCCTGGTCACCAACCTGCTCAACCCGAAGATCGCGATCCTCTACATCTCGGTGCTCCCGCAGTTCGTGGACACCGCGCGCGGCTCGGTCGCCGCGCAGAGCCTCGTCCTCGGGCTGGTCCAGATCTCCATCGCGGTCACCGTCAACGGACTGATCGCGTTCGGCGCCGGGGCGATCGCGGCCTTCCTGAAGGGCCGCCCCCGCTGGCTGCGGATCCAGCGCCTCGTGATGGGCACCACCCTGGCCGCGATCGCGGTCCGGGTCGCGACCGCCTGAACCCCGCCCCCTCCCGACACCCCGACCCACCCAAGGACCCGCATCCCATGGCACTGCACCGCGACGAACTCACCCCCCAGCTCCAGGAGTACGCCCGCTTCGACGACCGGGGCGAGGCCCGCTACCTGCCCTACCTGATGTACTTCCACCGGGCCGACTACCGCTCCGAGGTGATCAACACCGACCGGGCCGGCTTCCGGATCTCGCACGGCCCGGACGGCGCGACCGCCTCCGCCGCCGGGAACGTCCCGGCGAACGGCCCGGTGCGGATCATCACCGGCAGCTCCACCGTCATGGGCATCGGCGCCACCACCGACGCCGCCACCCTGGCCTCCCGGCTGTGGACCGAGCACGCGCCCGCCGCGCCCTGGCTGAACTTCGGCGGCCGCTGCTACAACTCCACCCAGGAACTGCTGCTCTTCACGCTCCACCGGCACCTGCTCCCCGAGATCGACGAGGTCGTGGTCTTCTCCGGCCTCAACGACCTGACGGTCGGCCGGCTGCCCGAGTGGCAGCAGGGCGACCACGGCGCGTTCTGGTTCTGCGGCGAGTACTACGAGAAGATGGAGGAGCTCCGCGCCGAGAACCGCAAGGCCAACAAGCGCGGCGGGTTCCTCTCTGGCGGCGGCCGCCGCCCCACCATCTCCACCCACGACGACGTCCGCCGCGACGTCCCGCGGGTGATCGAGTCCGCGGCCGAGCTGACGCTGCGCCACCTGGAGACCTGGAAGCTCCTCGCCCCCACCGCCCGGATCACCTACGTGCTCCAGCCGATGGCCCTGTGGATGCGCGAGCGGCACGCCCCCCAGGAGCAGCTGCTCTTCGACGAGATCGACCGGATCTCCAAGCTCGGCACCTGGGAGGCGCTGTACGGGGACATCTCCACCCCGGCCGTCGCCCGCGCCTTCGCCGAGCGGCTGGGCGAGGGCTGCGAGAAGCGCGGCATCCGCTTCCTCGACCTGAACCCGGTGGTGGCCGGGGCCGTCACCGAACAGGACTGGGTCTACGTCGACCGCGCCCACTACACCGACCACGGCTACGACCTGGTCGCGAGGATCCTGGCCGAGCAGCTCGACCTGTCCTGAGCCCCCGCCACCACCCCGCACCAGAACGAGAACGAGAACTGAGGACACCGTGACCGGAACATTCCGCGTGGCCTGGGTCGGCGGCCGGCCCGCCCCCATCGCCGGCGCCAAGGAGCTGGGCATCGACGTGGTGCTCGTCCACGAGGAGGGCCTGTACGAGCCGTCCATCGCGCAGCACTGCGAGCGGATCGTGCACGCGCCGATCACCGACGGCGCCGCGATCCTGGAGGTGCTGCGGCCGCTGCACGCCGAGCGGCCCTTCGACCGGGTGCTGACCACCTCCGAGCCGGCCGGCACCGCGGTCGGCCGGGTGGTGGACGCGCTCGGCCTCACCGGCGTCGGCGAGGCCACCGCCCGCACCCTCAAGGACAAGTCGCTGACCCGGCGGGCCCTGGACCGGCACGGCCTGAGCCCGGTCGCGCACCGGGTGGTGGCCGGCCCGGCCGAGGCCCTCGCCTTCCTGGCCGAGGTCGGCGGCCCGATCGTCCTCAAGCCGGTGGACGGGGCGGCCAGCCGCCACGTCCACCGCGCCGCCGACGCCGACGGGGTCGCGGCCGCCTGGCGGGCGATGGCCGCCGACGGGCTGACCGCCGCGCTCGCCGAGGAGTACCTGGAGGGCCCGGTCGTCTCGGTCGACTCGTTCTCCTTCGCGGGCCGGCACGTGCCGATCGGCTGCTCCGAGTACCAGGTCAACGAGCGGCACGTCGAGTGGGCGGTCTCCACGCCGAGCCGGGTCGCCGCCCCGCACTGGGACGCGCTGCGCGAGCTGACCGTCCGGCTGCTGGACGCCGTCGGCCTGGTAGAGGGCCCCTCGCACAGCGAGTTCGTGCTCACTCCGAAGGGCCCCCGGGTCCTGGAGTCGCACGCCCGGCTCGGCGGCCACGCCCTGCCGGAACTCGTCCGCCGCGCCTACGGCCCGGACCTGGCCCGGATGATGCTGACCGTGCCGCTCGGCATCGAGGAGCTGCCGCAGGCCTCGCCCGAGCCGGTCGGCGGCGCCGCCATCCGGTTCTTCACCCCCGCCCCCGGCGTGATCCGCGAGATCACCGTCGACGCCGACAACCCGGCCCTGGTCAAGCGCCTGGCCCCCGGCGAACTGGAGGGCGTCTACCTCCCGCTGCTGGCCGAGCTCTGCGCCCTGGAGGTCGGCGCGGTCGTCGCCAAGAACCCCGGCGACGTGGTGCCCCCGCTCCACACCCTCGCCGACTGCAGCTCCGGCTACGTGCTGGCCGGCGGGCGGGACGCGGCCGAGGCCGAGGCGCTCTGCCTGGAGACCGAGCAGAAGATCCACTTCCGCACCGCCTGACCCCGACCCCCCCGCAGCGAAGGACCCCCGTCATGACCACCACCGCCGCCGGCCCGGAACGGCGGGAGGGCGCCCCACCGGCCGCCTCCGCGTTCGGCGTCCGGGCGTTCCGCTACGTCTTCGCCGCCTCCGCGGCCAGCACCCTGGGCACCCAGATCAGCTACCTGGCCGTCCCGCTGCTCGCCGTGACGGAGCTCGACGCCTCGCCCGGCCAGGTCAGCGCGCTGGCCGCGCTCGGCACCGCCGCCTTCCTGCTGGTCGGCCTGCCCGCCGGGGCCTGGACCGACCGGATGCGCAAGCGGCGGCTGCAGATCACGGCGGACCTGGTCCGGGCCCTGCTGTTCGGCTCGGTGCCGGCGGCCTGGGCGCTGGACGCGCTCACCATCGGGCAGCTGTACGCGGTGGTGCTGCTCTCCGGGCTCGCCACGGTCTTCTTCGACGTCGCCAACCAGAGCTTCCTGCCGCACGTGGTCGGCCGCGACCTGCTCGGCGAGGCCAACGCCAGGCTGGTCGCCATGCAGGCGGTCAACCAGGTCGCCGGACGCAGCGCCGGCGGCTACCTGGTGCAGCTGCTCACCGCGCCGGCGGCGGTCGCCGTCAACGCGGTCACCTACCTGTGGTCGGCGCTCTGCCTGCTCCGGGTCCGGACCCCCGAGCCGAAGCCGGAGCGCCGCCCGGACACCCACCTGGGCCGCGAGATCCTGGAGGGCACCCGCTTCGTCCTCGGCCACCCCATGCTGCGCCCGCTGGCGCTCGACGGGGCGCTCACCAACATGGCCCTGCAGATGATCGTGACCGTGCTGCCGGTGCTCTTCGTCCGCGAGCTGGGCCTGTCGGAGTTCGCGTTCGGCACCTTCCTCGCGATGGCCGGGCTCGGCGTCTTCCTCGGCTCGCTGGCGGCCCGGCCGATCAGCCGGCGGCTCGGCGCCGGGCGGAGCATGTGGCTGGTCGGGCTGTGCGTCGCGCCCGCCGGGTTCGTCCTGCCGCTGCTGGACCGCGGGCCGGCGCTGTGGGCCGCGGGCGCCGCCTACCTGCTGATGACGTTCAAGGTCGGCACCGACAACGTCGTCAAGGTCACCTTCCGCCAGCAGGCCACGCCCGTCCACCTGCTCGGCCGGATGAACGCCACCTTCCGGTTCCTGCTGACCGGCTCGCTGGCGATCGGCTCGGTGCTCAGCGGCGTGCTGGGCGAGACGGTGGGGATCCGCGCGGTGCTGTGGACGGGGGCGGTCCTGCTCTCGCTGAGCTGGACGCTGGTCTTCTTCTCCCCGCACCGCCGGTCCGGCGCGCCGCTGCCGTCCTGACCGCCGGCCCCTCCGGCCGCCGACCGGCCCCTCCGGCCCGCCCGGCCGCCGACCGGCCCGACCCCCGCTCCGCAGGCCGGAGCGGGGGTCGCTGCGTCTGCAAGTTCATGCGTTTGCAAGTTCCTGCGTGTGCAACTATTGTCGAAGCACGTAAGGCGCACCGGCAATCACATGGAGGTCCGCGTCATGCCCCTCGCCCTTCTCGCCCTGGCCATCGGGGCCTTCGGGATCGGCACCACCGAGTTCGTGATCATGGGCCTGCTGCCCGAGGTCGCGACCGACTTCGGCGTGAGCATCCCGACCGCGGGCCTGCTCGTCACCGGCTACGCGGTCGGCGTGGTGATCGGAGCACCGCTGATGACCGTGCTCGGCACCCGGATCAGCCGCAAGCGGATGCTGATGCTGCTGATGGTGCTGTTCACGGCCGGCAACCTGCTCTCCGCGCTCGCCCCCGGCTTCGGCGCGATGCTCGCCGGACGGATCGTCGCCTCGCTCGCGCACGGCGCGTTCTTCGGCATCGGCTCGGTGGTCGCCGCCGAACTGGTCGCGCCGGACAAGAAGGCCGGGGCGATCGCCACCATGTTCACCGGACTGACCGTGGCCAACATCGTCGGCGTGCCGCTCGGCACCTTCGTCGGCGAGCAGGTCGGCTGGCGGGCCACCTTCGCCGCCGTCGCCGCGCTCGGCGTGGTCGGCCTGCTGGGCATCGCCCGGCTGGTGCCCGAACTGCCCCGGCCCGAGGGCGCGCACCTGCGGCGGGAGCTGGCCGCGTTCAAGAACGCCCAGGTGGTGCTGGCGATGGGCATGACCGTGCTGGGCTTCGGCGGCGTGTTCGCCGCGATCACCTACGTCAAGCCGATGATGACCGAGGTGGCCGGCTTCTCGGCCGGCGCGGTGACCTGGCTGCTGGTGCTGCTCGGCGTCGGCATGTTCCTCGGCAACCTGCTGGGCGGCCGGTTCGCCGACCGCCGGCTGATGCCGATGCTGTTCACCACGCTGGGCGGACTGACCGCCGTGCTCGCCCTGTTCACCGTCACCGCGCACAACCGGGTCACCGCCGCCGCCACCCTGCTGCTGATCGGGGCGCTCGGCTTCGCCACCGTCCCGCCGCTGCAGAAGCGGGTCCTGGACCAGGCGCACGGCGCGCCGACGCTGGCCTCGGCCGTGAACATCGGAGCATTCAACCTGGGCAACGCGCTGGCCGCGTGGCTCGGCGGCGCCGTGATCAGCGCGGGCCTCGGCTACACCGCCCCGAACTGGGTGGGCGCCCTGCTGGCCGGCTCCGCACTGCTGCTGGCCCTGGTCTCGGCCGCCCTGGAGCGCCGTGCGCCCGTGGCCGTCCGCACCCCCGCGCCCGCGCACTGAGACCACCCCAGAACCCTCAACCCCCGTACCGGAGAAACGACATGAGCACCACCGTCCCCACCGTCACCCTCAACAACGGCGTCGAGATGCCGCAGCTCGGCTTCGGCGTCTTCCAGGTCCCGGACGAGCAGACCACCCCCGCCGTCGCCGCCGCGCTGGAGGCCGGCTACCGGAGCATCGACACCGCCTCGGTCTACGGCAACGAGCGCGGCGTCGGGAAGGCGCTGGCCGCCTCCGGGCTGCCGCGCGAGGAGCTGTTCGTCACCACGAAGCTGTGGAACGCCGACCAGGGCTACGACGCGACGCTGCGGGCCTACGACGCCAGCCTCGACAAGCTCGGCCTGGAGTACGCCGACCTGTACCTGATCCACTGGCCCACCCCGGCCCGGGACCTGTACGCCGAGTCCTGGCGGGCGATCGAGAAGCTGGTCGCCGACGGGCGGCTCCGCGCCGCGGGCGTGTCCAACTTCCAGCCCGCGCACCTGACCCGGCTGATCGAGGCCGGCGGCCTCGTCCCCGCCGTCAACCAGGTCGAGCTGCACCCCGGCCTCCAGCAGGCCGAGGTGCGCGCCTTCGACGCCGCGCACGGCATCGCCACCGAGGCGTGGAGCCCGCTCGCCCAGGGCGCCGTGCTCGACGACCCGGCGATCACCGCGGCCGCCGCCCGCACCGGCAAGTCGCCCGCCCAGGTGGTGCTGCGCTGGCACCTGCAGCTGGGCAACGTGGTGATCCCCAAGTCGGTCACCCCCGCCCGGATCCGGCAGAACCTCGACGTCTTCGACTTCACCCTCACCGACGACGAGATGGCCGCCGTCGCCGCCGGCGACCGCGGCCTGCGCACCGGCCCGGACCCGGACCGGTTCAACTGACCCGGCCGCCGGGCGTCCCGGCCCCCGCGCGCCGTGCGCGAGGGGGCCGGGACACCGGCGTCTCAGCCCGCCGCCAGCCGGGTCGCGGTGCGGACCAGGGCGGCCAGGGCCGGCGAGCGGCTGTGCGGCGGCCAGGCGAGGTGGGTGACGACGGGAGGGGCGTCGACCAGCGGGACGGTGGCGTGCTCGGGCCACAGCCAGGCCCGGGCGGACTCCGGGACGACCGCCAGGGTCCGCCCGAGCGCGATCAGCTGGGCCAGCTGCGTGTGGTCGCGGACCTCGGGACCCGGACCGGGCGGGTAGCCGCCCCGCCGGGGCCAGCGGGCGGCCGGGAGGCCGGGGACGCCGTCGAGGTCGGCCAACGACAGCGCCGCGCGCGCCGCGAGCGGGTGCCCGGCCGGCAGCACGGCCATCCGCCCCTCGGTCAGCAGCTCCTCGCTGTCGAACCCGGCCACCGAGTGGAACGGCACGATGAGCAGCGCCGCGTCGGCGCGGCCGTCGCGCAGCATCTGCTCCTGCTCGTCGAAACCGCCGGCCAGCACCTCCACCTCGGCGGCGCCGGGCTCGGCCGCGTAGGCGTCCAGCAGCCGCCGCAGCAGGCCGTGCGACGCGGCGGACTTGACCGCGAGGACCAGGTGCTCGCGCGGGCCGTCCGCCCGGTCCGCGCCGCCCCGGCGGCGGGTGCGGCGCGCCGCGGCGGCGGTCGCGTCCAGGGCCGCGCGGCCCTCGTCCAGCAGCACCAGGCCGGCGCCGGTCAGCCGCACGCCGCGCCGGTCGCGCTCCAACAGCCGCACCCCCAGGCGTCGTTCGAGCCGCTGGACGGCCCGGGACAGCGGCGGCTGGGCCATCCCCAGGCGCTCGGCGGCCCGGCCGAAGTGCAGTTCCTCGGCGACCGCGACGAAGTACCTCAGCTCGCGGGTCTCCAGAGCGTCCATGACCGGCCCCTCCCCCCGGGGTGATACCTGACGGGTATCACAGGCTACCGATCCGGTCTTGGACGCCCGGCCCGCCCGGGGACGAGCATCGGCGGCATGGACGAGACGAGGATCGCGCTGGTGACCGGCGCGAACAAGGGCATCGGGTACGCGATCGCGGCCGGGCTCGGCGCCCGGGGGCACCGCGTCGGCGTGGGGGCCCGCGACGCGGCCCGGCGCGCGGCCGCCGTCCGGGAGCTGCGCGCCGCCGGGGTCGACGCGTTCGGCGTGCCGCTGGACGTGACCAGCGGGCGCAGCGTCACGGAGGCCGCCGAACTGGTCGAGCGGGAGGCCGGACGCCTCGACGTCCTGGTCAACAACGCCGGCGTCCCGGGGGAGATGGGCCCCGGCTGGTTCCAGGACCCGACCGCCCTCGACCTCGACGTGCTCCGGGCGGTGCTGGAGACCAACGTGCTGGGCGTCATCCGGGTGACCAACGCGCTGCTGCCGCTGCTGCGCCGCTCCGCCGCCCCGCGCGTCGTCAACCTCTCCAGCGGCGTCGCCTCGCTGACCCGGCAGAGCGACCCGGACACCGGGGCCGGCCCGGTCATGGCGGCGTACGCGCCCTCCAAGACCCTCCTCAACGCCGTCACCGTGCAGTACGCCCGACAGCTCGCCGGCACCGGCGTCCTGGTCAACGCCGCCTGCCCCGGCCTGGTCGCCACCGACTTCACCGGCTTCCACGGCTCCCGCACCCCCGAGCAGGGCGCGGCCACCGCGATCCGGCTCGCCACCCTGCCCGACGGCGGCCCGAGCGGCGGCTTCTTCGAGGACGACGGCCCCGTCCCGTGGTGACCCGCACCGTCCCGGCGGCGGCCTCCCGCACGTACCCTTGGCGGGTGCGCACACACATAGTCTGGGACTGGAACGGCACCCTGCTGTCGGACATGGCGGCGGTGCTCGGGGCGAGCAACGCCGCGTTCGCGACCGTCGGCATCGCGCCGATTACGCTGGAGGAGTACCGGGCGCAGTACGAGATCCCGATCCCCCGCTTCTACCAGCGGCTGCTGGGGCGGACGCCGGACGAGGCCGAGTGGCTGGCGCTGGACGACGCGTTCCACGTCAAGTACACCGAGCTGTTCCCGGGCTGCGGCCTGACCCCGGGCGTCGAGGAGCTGCTGGAGGGCTGGGCGGCGGCCGGGCGCAGCCAGTCGGTGCTGTCGATGTACGCGCACGACAAGCTCGTCCCCGCGGTGGACGCCTTCGGGCTGACCCGGCACTTCACCCGGGTCGACGGGCGGCGCGGCCACGCCGGCGGCCGCAAGGCCGCGGAGCTGGCGCTGCACCTGGCCGCCCTGGGCGACGGGATCGACCGGGGCCGCACCGTGCTGATCGGCGACGCGGCGGACGACGCCGAGGCGGCGCTCTCCGAGGGCATCAAGTCGGTGTTGTATACCGGGGGTTCGCACACCCGGGAGAAGCTGACCCACCTCGGCGTGCCGGTGGTGGACTCGCTCGCCGAGGCCGTCGCGGTGGCGGAGGAACTCGCCGCGTAGGCGTGTCACGGCGCGGCGGCGGGGGCGGGCGCGGCGAGGCTGGGGGGAGAAGCACAGGCAGTCCGACCCCACCACGGAGCACCCCGACCATGCCGATCGAAGACGAGGCCGTCCCCGCCGCCGAACCGCCCCGCGGGTACGCCCCGGGCAGTGCCGAGCGGGACCGGCTGGCGGCCCGGCTGGCGGAGCGGGCCGGGCGGCGCGACCCGCTGCCGGTGGTGATCGGCGGCGAGCGCCGGCTCGGCGCCGGCGCCCGGGTCGAGGTGGTCCGACCGGACCGGCACGCGGCCCCGCTCGGCGTGCTGGGCGAGGCGACGGCGGACGACGCCCGGGCCGCGGTGGACGCGGCGCTGGCGGCGGCGGACGGCTGGCGGCGGCTGCCGTTCGAGGAGCGGGCGGCGGTGTTCCTGCGGGCCGCGGAGCTGCTGGCCGGGCCGTGGCGGGAGGCCCTGGTGGCCGCGACCATGCTCGGGCAGTCGAAGAGCGTCCGGCAGGCCGAGGTCGACGCGGCCTGCGGCCTGGTCGACGCCTGGCGGCAGGACGCGCACGCCGCCGTGCTGCCGGCCGAGCGGCCCCGTCCGGTGCCCGGCGGCCTGGTCGGCGCCGACCACCGCCCGCTGGACGGCTTCGTCTGCGCGCTCACCCCGTTCCACTCCACGGCGGCCGCCGGGAGCCTGCCCGGCACGCCCGCGCTGCTCGGCAACACCGTGGTGTGGCGGCCCGCCCCGGCCCAGGCCCCGGCCGCGCACCTGACGCTGCTGCTGCTGGAGGAGGCCGGGCTGCCGCCCGGCGTGGTCAACCTGCTCCCCGGCGACGGCCCGGCGGCCACCGACGCGCTGCTGCGCGACCCGGCGCTGGCCGGGGTCCACTACGCCGGCCCGGCCGCCGGGCTGCGCCGGCTGTGGCGGGAGGTCGGGGGGAACATCGCCCGCTACCGCGGCTACCCGCGGCTGGCCGGCACGGCCGACGCCCCGGGCTTCCTGCTCGCCCACCCCTCGGCCGACCCGGCGGCGGTGCGCACCGCGCTGATCCGCGGCGCCTTCGAGCACCAGGGCCAGGGCCGCTCGGCGCTGTCCCGGGCGTACCTGCCGGAGGGGTTGTGGCGGCGGATCCGGGACGACCTGCTCGGCGAGGTGGACGAGCTGGCGGTCGGCGACGTCACCGATCCCGGGACCTTCCTGGGCGCGCTGGTCGACGCCCGGGCGTACGCCCGCGTCACCGGCGCGCTCGGGCGGGCCGGGCGGGACCCGGCGGTGGAGCTCGCGGCGGGCGGCCAGCACGACGACGCGATCGGCTGGTTCGTCCGGCCGACCGTGCTGCTCGGCGCCGCCGAGCGGTACGCCGGGTGCCCGGGGCCGGTGCTGGCCGTGCGGGTGTACGGGGACGGGCACTGGGAAGACGCGCTGGAGCGGGCCGGCCGGGACGCCCCCGGCGGCGGCGCGGTGTTCGCCCGGGACCGGCGGGCGATCGCGGCGGCGGTGGAGCGGCTCCGGTTCGGCGCGGGCGACCTGCGGGTCAACGGCGAACCGTCCGGCGCCCCGGCGCCGCCCCGGGACCCGGCGCACTGGACCTCGGCCCGGACGGTGCGGGAGACGTTCGTCCCGCCGACGGACTACGTCCACCCGCACATGGAGTGGTCACCCGAATGACGGACGCCCCGGTGCGGGTCCGTTGGACAAGGTGTCCAGGAAGACCCGGTCTTCCTGCGGGATTGCTCCTCCGTGTCCCCTGACACCTTCGTTTCGTCAGGCTAGGCTGACGGCGTCGCCGGTTATCGGTCAGGCAGGCCAAACGTGCTGTCGTACCCGGGCGGAACGCGACTCATGCGTGCCGTGAGCGCTTTTCACCCTTCGCGTACGGGAGGATTGCCGACGGGGCCCGGCGGTGCACCCACAGTCATCACCGAGTCACGCAACGGCGCGCGACAGGAGCCAAACAGCCATGCAGACCAAGCTGGACGCAGCCAAGGCCGACCTGCTCAGGAAAGCAGCAGCAGCCGCTGAGAACAGCCAGGTGGGGGGAGCGGCGCCGGGGGAGGGCCTGAGCAACGGTGCTCTGGCCGCCTACCTGCACCACTACTACCTCCACACCGCCCCCGAGGATCTGATCAGCCGGGACCCGGTCGACGTCTACGGGGCCGCGGCCTCCCACTACCGGCTGGGCCTGAAGCGCCCGCAGGGCACCGCCGAGGTCCGGGTGCACACCCCGACCGTGGAGGAGAACGGCTGGTCCTGCGGCCACACCGTGGTCGAGGTGGTCACCGACGACATGCCGTTCCTGGTCGACTCGGTCACCAACGAGCTGTCCCGCCTGGACCGCGCCATCCACCTGGTCGTGCACCCCCAGCTCGCCGTGCGCCGTGACATCACCGGCAAGCTGCTGGAGATCCTGGACGTCGACGCGTGCAACCGCGCGCAGGCCGCCGGCACCGAGTGGCCCGCCGACGCCGTGGTCGAGTCCTGGATGCACATCGAGATCGACCGCGAGACCGACCGGGAGGACCTGCGGACCCTGGAGGCGGGCCTGCGCCGGGTGCTGGGCGACGTCCGCGAGGTGGTCGAGGACTGGTCGAAGATGCGCGACTCCGCGCTCCGACTGGCCGACGAGCTCGCCGAGGAGCCCCCCGCGCACCTGCCCGAGCAGGAGGTCGGCGAGGCCTGGGAGCTGATGCGCTGGCTGGCCGACGACCACTTCACCTTCCTCGGCTACCGCGAGTACGACCTGGTCGAGCACGAGGGCGAGGAGGTGCTCAAGGCCGTCGCCGGCACCGGACTCGGCATCCTGCGCGCCGACCCGCTCAGCCACGACACCGACCACCACCCGGTCTCCGAGGCCTTCGGCCGGCTCTCCGCCCCCGTCCGCGCCAAGGCGCACGAGAAGAAGCTGCTGGTCCTCACCAAGGCCAACAGCCGCGCCACCGTGCACCGCACCGCGTACCTCGACTACGTCGGCGTGAAGAAGTTCAACGCGGCCGGCGAGCCGGTCGGCGAGCGCCGCTTCCTCGGCCTGTTCTCCTCCGCCGCGTACACCGAGTCGGTCACCCGGATCCCGGTGGTGCGCCGCAAGGTGCAGGAGGTCATGAACGGCGCGGGCTTCTCCGGCGACAGCCACGACGGGCGCGACCTGCTCCAGATCATGGAGACCTTCCCGCGCGACGAGATGTTCCAGACCGCCGCCGCCGAGCTCCAGTCGATCGCCACCAGCGTCCTGTACCTGCAGGAGCGCCGCCGGCTGCGGCTGTTCCTGCGCCAGGACGAGTACGGCCGCTACTACTCGGCGTACGTCTACCTGCCGCGCGACCGCTACACCACCCGGATCCGGCTCGCCCTCACCGACATCCTGAAGACCGAGCTGAGCGGCGACAGCATCGACTACACGGTGTACGCCACCGAGTCGGTCCTCACCCGCCTGCACTTCGTGGTCCGGGTCGCCCCCGGCACCGAGCTGCCGAAGCTGTCCGACTCCGACGTCGAGCGGATCGAGAACCGGCTCGCCGAGGCCGCCCGGTTCTGGATGGACGGCTTCAACGACCAGCTCGGCAGCGAGTTCGGCGAGGAGCGCGCCGCCGAGCTCTCGCACAAGTACGCCAACGCCTTCCCCGACGGCTACCGCGCCGACTTCCCGCCGCGCACCGCCGTCGCCGACCTCAAGCAGATCGAGTCGCTCAGCGGCGAGGGCGACTTCCGGCTCAACCTCTACCAGCCGGTCGGCGCCGGCGACGACGAGCGCCGCTTCAAGATCTACCGGGTCGGCGGCCCGATCTCGCTCACCGAGGTGCTGCCCGTCCTGCAGCGCCTGGGCGTCGAGGTCCTCGACGAGCACCCGTACGCGCTGCGCCGCACCGACGGCAGCACCGCCTGGGTGGTCGACTTCGGCCTCCGGCTGCGCGAGGGCACCGACCTCACCGAGGACGACCGCGAGCGCTTCCAGGACACCTTCTCCGCCGCCTGGCGCGGCGAGGCCGAGAACGACGGCTTCAACGAGCTCGTCCTCACCGCCAAGCTGACCTGGCGGCAGGCCGTCGTGCTCCGCGCGTACGCCAAGTACCTGCGGCAGGCGGGCTCCACGTTCTCCCAGGACTACATGGAGGACGCGCTCCGCAACAACACCCACACCACCCGGCTGCTGGTCAACCTGTTCGAGGCCCGGCTCTCGCCCAGCCACCGCTCCGGCAGCGAGGAACTCACCGAGGGCATCCTCGAGGAGCTCTCCGGCGCCCTCGACGAGGTCGTCTCGCTGGACGAGGACCGCATCCTGCGCTCCTTCCTGCACCTGATCAGGGCCACCCTGCGGACCAACTTCTTCCAGCACGACGCCGAGGGCCGCTGGCACTCGTACGTGTCGATGAAGTTCGACCCCAAGGCCATCCCCGACCTGCCCGCGCCGCGCCCCGCCTTCGAGATCTGGGTGTACTCGCCCAGCGTCGAGGGCGTCCACCTGCGCTTCGGCAAGGTCGCCCGCGGCGGCCTGCGCTGGTCCGACCGGCGCGAGGACTTCCGCACCGAGATCCTCGGCCTGGTCAAGGCCCAGATGGTCAAGAACACCGTCATCGTGCCGGTCGGCGCCAAGGGCGGCTTCGTCGCCAAGCAGCTGCCCGACCCGTCGGTCGACCGCGACGCCTGGCTCGCCGAGGGCATCGCCTCCTACAAGACCTTCATCTCCGCGCTGCTCGACATCACCGACAACCTGGTCGCCGGCGAGGTCGTGCACCCGCTCGACGTGGTGCGCCACGACGAGGACGACACCTACCTGGTGGTCGCCGCCGACAAGGGCACCGCGACCTTCTCCGACATCGCCAACGGCGTCGCCCAGGAGTACGGCTTCTGGCTCGGCGACGCGTTCGCCTCCGGCGGCTCGGCCGGCTACGACCACAAGGGCATGGGCATCACCGCCCGCGGCGCCTGGGAGTCGGTCAAGCGCAACTTCCGCGAGCTCGGCGTCGACACCCAGTCCGAGGACTTCACCGTCATCGGCATCGGCGACATGTCCGGCGACGTGTTCGGCAACGGCATGCTGCTCTCCGAGCACATCCGGCTGGTCGCCGCCTTCGACCACCGGCACATCTTCCTCGACCCGAACCCCGACGCGGCGACCTCCTTCGCCGAGCGCCGCCGGCTGTTCGACCTGCCGCGCAGCTCCTGGGACGACTACGACAAGTCGCTGATCTCGGCCGGCGGCGGCGTCTACCCGCGCTCCGCCAAGTCCATCCCGCTCTCCGCGCAGGTCCGCGAGCGGCTCGGCGTCGACGCCGCCAAGCTCACCCCCGCCGAGCTGATGAAGGCCGTCCTGCAGGCCCCCGTCGACCTGTTCTGGAACGGCGGCATCGGCACCTACGTCAAGGCCTCCACCGAGACCAACGCCGAGGTCGGCGACAAGGCCAACGACGCGATCCGGGTCAACGGCGGCGACGTCCGGGCCCGGGTGATCGGCGAGGGCGGCAACCTCGGCTGCACCCAGCTCGGCCGGATCGAGTTCGCCTCCCAGGGCGGGCCGCGGGGCGAAGGCGGCTGGATCGACACCGACGCCATCGACAACTCGGCCGGCGTGGACACCTCCGACCACGAGGTGAACATCAAGATCCTGCTCAACCAGGTCGTCGCCGACGGCGACATGACGGTCAAGCAGCGCAACGCCCTGCTCGCCGAGATGACCGACGAGGTCGGCCACCTGGTGCTGCGCAACAACTACGCGCAGAACGTCGTGCTCGCCAACGCCGTCGCCCAGGCCGCCAGCATGGTCGACGTGCACTCCCGCATGATCAACCGGCTGGAGTCCAACGGACAGCTCGACCGGGCCCTGGAGTACCTGCCCACCGAGAAGCAGATCCGCGACCGCCAGCAGGCCGGCCGCGGCCTCTCCCAGCCCGAGCTGTCGGTGCTGCTCGCCTACACCAAGATCACCCTGGCCGACGAGCTGCTCGCCACCGACCTGCCCGACGACCCGTACTTCCGGGACGTGCTCCAGCAGTACTTCCCCAGCGCGCTGCGGGCCCGGTTCGCCGAGCAGATCGACCACCACCCGCTGCGCCGCGAGATCATCACCACCCTGATCGTCAACGACACGATCAACCGGGGCGGCTGCACCTTCGCGTTCCGGCTCCGCGAGGAGACCGGCGCGACGATGGAGGAGATCGCCCGCACCCACGCCGCCGCCCGCGCGGTCTTCGGCCTGGAGCAGATCTGGGACCAGGTCGAGCGCCTGGACAACAAGGTCGCCGCCCGGGTCCAGACCAAGATGCGGCTGCACGCCCGCCGGCTGGTCGAGCGCGCCACCCGCTGGATGCTCAACAACCGGCAGCCGCTCGACATCGCCGACACCATCGCGTTCTTCCACGACCGGGTCAACCAGGTCTGGGACGCCCTGCCCAAGCCGCTCACCGGCGAGGACCTGGCCTGGTTCGAGTCCGTCCACCAGGAGCTGTCCGCGGCCGGCGTCCCCGACGAGCTGGCCACCCGGATCGCCGGCCTGTCCTCCGCGTTCCCGACCCTCGACATCGTCGGCGTCGCGGACCGCTCGGACACCGACGTGATGGAGGTCGCCGAGCTGTACTACGACCTCGGCGACCGGCTCCAGATCAGCCACCTGCTCGACCGGGTCATCGACCTGCCGCGCACCGACCGCTGGTCCTCGATGGCCCGCGCCGCGATCCGCGAGGACCTGTTCGCCGCGCACGCCGCCCTCACCGCCGACGTGCTCGCCGCCGGACCGGCCGGCTCCAGCCCCGAGGAGCGCTACTCGGCCTGGGCCGCCCTCAACGGCACCCTGCTCAGCCGGGCCCGCACCACGCTCGACGACATAAGGGGTTCGGACAAGTACGAGCTCTCCAGCCTGTCCGTCGCGATGCGGGTGATCCGCACCCTGCTGCGCAACGGCCGCTGACGCGGAGACGGTACGGCCGGGGGCCGGGAGCGGCGCGTCCGCTCCCGGCCCCCGGCCGTCGTGCCGCTCACTCCCGGCCCGGCAGGGCCAGCACCACCTCCAGGCCGCCCTCCGGCAGGCCCGTCAGCCGCAGCTCCCCGCCGTGCGCGCGGGCCACCGCCGCCACGATCGCCAGCCCCAGCCCGTGGCCGCGCCGCGCCGGGTCGCGCTGCGCCGTCCGCCCCCCGCCGCGCAGGAACGGCTCGGTCAGGGTGGCCACCAGCGCCCCGTCCAGCACCGGGCCGGAGTTGCGCACCACCAGCCGCACCCACCCCGGCCGCCGGTCGTCCGGACCGGTGCGCACCTCGGCCCGGCCGCCGGCGGGCAGGTTGTGCCGCAGCGCGTTCTGCACCAGGTTGACGGCCGCCTGCCGGAGCAGGACCGCGTTGCCCCGGGTCGGCGCGGGGTCCAGCTCGGCCCGCACCCCGACCCCCAGCGCCCCGGCCTCCGCCGCCGTCGCGGCCAGCGCCTCGCGGACCGCCCCCGCCAGCTCCAGCGGCGCCGACTCCGGCTCCCGGTGGGAGAGTTCGGCCAGCTGCAGGAGCGCCTCGGTGACCTCGATGCCGCGCTGGTTGGTGTCCTGCAGCCGGGCCACCAGCCGGGGCCAGTCCTGGTGCGCCGGGTCGGCCGCCGCGACCTGCAGCATCGTCCGGTTGATCGCCAGCGGGGTGCGCAGCTCGTGCGAGGCGTTCGCGGCGAACCGCTGCTGGGCGTCGAAGGACCGCTCCAGCCGGGCCAGCATCTCGTCGAACGCGTCGGCCAGTTCGGTGAACTCGTCGCGCGGCCCGGCCAGCGCGATCCGGTGCCCCAGGTCGCCGGCCGCCGCCCGCCGGGCCGCCGCCGTCACCTCCTGCAGCGGACGCAGCACCCGCCCCGCGACCAGCCAGCCGCCCGCCATCCCGACCGCCGTCAGCAGCGCCAGCGCGTAGCCCGACGCCGTCAGCAGCGACTCCAGGATCTCCTGCCGGGACGGCGCGTCCGCCCGGTCGCGCGGATTGGCCGGCATCAGCGGGTAGTTCGGCACGTACCGCATGCCCACGTACACCACGGCCAGGCAGAGCACGCCCGTGGTGACCGTGAACAGCGTGTAGCTGAGGGTCAGCCGCATCCGCGCGGTCAGCCGCCGGGGGCGGCTCACGCCGCGTCCAGCCGGTAGCCGACGCCCGGCACGGTGTGGATCACCCACGGCTCGCCGAGCCGCTTGCGCAGGCCCGAGATGGTGATCCGGACCGCGTTGGTGAACGGGTCGGCGTGCTCGTCCCAGGCCCGCTCCAGCAGGTCCTCGGCGCTCACCACGCCGCCGCCCGCCGCCATCAGCACCTCCAGCACCGCGAACTGCTTGCGGGACAGCGCCACGTAGCGGCCGTCCCGGAACACCTCCCGGCGGAACGGGTCCAGCCGCACGCCCGCGCGCTCCAGCACCGGCGGCGCCGACCCGGCCGGGCGGCGGGCCAGCGAACGCAGCCGCACCACCAGCTCCGCCAGGTCGAACGGCTTGGTCAGGTAGTCGTCCGCGCCCAGCTCGAACCCGGCGACCTTCTGGTCCAGCCGGGCCGCCGCGGTCAGCATCAGCACCCGGCAGCCCAGCCCCGCCGCGACGATCCGCCGGCACACCTCGTCGCCCGGCATCCCCGGGAGGTCCCGGTCCAGCACCACCACGTCGTACCGGTGGACGGCGAGCCGCTCCCACGCCGCCTCGCCGTCCCCCGCCACGTCGCAGGCGATCGCCGCCAGCCGCAGCCCCGCCTGCACGGCCTCGGCGAGGTACTCCTCGTCCTCCACCACCAGCACCCGCACGCACAGCTCCGTTCCTCGACGCCCCCGGCCATTGGACACCACCGGGCATGTCGAAAACGTATGCGCCGACGCAGACGCCCGCGCAACACCGCCCCGCCTGCAATGGGACCGGCAACCGAAGCGCAGGGAGAGGCGGAGACGATGAGGCACGCACGGACCACGGTCACCGGACTGGCCGCGGTGGCACTGCTCGGCGCGGTGGCCGCGTACAGCGCGTTCCCGGGCGGCCCCGGCGGCACGGCCGACGGCATCCCGGCCGGCGGCTCGGTCGCCCTCGACGCGGACGTCCCCGCCGTCCGCGGACTCGACCCGGACCTGCTCGCCGCCCTCCGCGCCGCCGCGGCCGACGCCCGGCAGCAGGGCGTCGAGCTCCGGGTCACCTCCGGCCGGCGCAGCCCCGCCGACCAGCGGCGCCTGCTCGACGAGGCCGTCGCCCGCTACGGCTCCCTCGACCTGGCCCGGCGCTACGTCAACACCCCCGAGAAGTCCACCCACGTCTCGGGCCGCGCCGTCGACATCGGCCCCACCGACGCCGACGACTGGCTGAACCGGCACGGCGCCCGCTACGGGCTCTGCCAGGTGTACGCCAACGAGATGTGGCACTTCGAGCTGCGCACCGCCCCCGGCGGCACCTGCCCGACCCAGCTGCCCGACGCGGCGGGCTGAGGGCGGGCCCTACGCGCTCTCCGTGGCCCGGCGCAGCGCGGAGGCGAGCAGGGCGAGGTCGGTGGGGCCGTTGCCGAGCTCGCGGACCGGGCGGCGGGAGGGCGCGGCGCCGTGGTCCTCCAGGCGTTGGGCGACGACGGTGGGGCGGAGCGTCGCGGTGCGGGGGATGCGGCCGCTGACCCGGGCGCCCTGGAAGGCGGTGACCGCGCCGTCCGGGCGGCGCAGGTAGCCGCGGCCCGGGGTGGTGCCGGGCAGCGCGGCGGCGTCGGGCAGGTGGACCAGCAGGTCGGAGTCGCCCGGCTGCTCGGTGCGCAGCGCGATCCGGAGCTGGGCCGCGTCGTCCAGCTCGGTGCCGGCGGTGGCCTCGGGCGCGCCGGTGGTGGCGACCACGTGCACGCCGAGCCGGGCGCCGTGCACCGCGACGGCGGCGAGCGCGCGGGCCAGCGGGCGGCCGCCGGGGGAGGCCGGGCCGAGCAGCGCGTCGTAGTCGTCGACCAGGACGACCAGCCGGGGCGGTGCCGCGTCGGCCGGCGGCGCGTCGGGGGAGCGGCGCGGCTCCACGACCCGGACCCGCTCGGCCGGGTCGGCGGCCGGGCCGCCGACCAGCGCGGGGGTCTTGGCCAGGGCCCGCCGGGTGTGCCACTCGGTGAACGTCAGGCCGTCGAACAGGGCCTCGCGGTGGGCGAGTTCGTCGGTGATCCGTTCGGCGGCGAGCAGCGCGCCGCGCGGGTCCTCGGCGGCGTTGACGTGCGCGGTGACGTGCGGGAGGTCGGCGCAGCCGGCCAGGCCGCCGTCCCCGGCGCGGTCCCCGTCGACGGTCAGCAGGGCCAGCCGGTCGGGGCGCTCGGCGACCGCGAGCGAGGCGGCCAGGCTGCGCAGCAGCTCGGACTTGCCGGAGCCGGGGCCGCCGCCGATCAGCAGGTGGTCGCCGTCCTCGGCGAGGTCGACCGCGCAGTCCTCCTCGCCGTCGGCGCCGCGGGCGGTGCCGAGCAGCCCGGCCGCGCCGCCCGCCCCGGCGGGCAGCGACTGCCAGTTCTCGGCGAGCCGGGCGGGGGAGAGCGACTCGGCGCGCAGCAGGTCGAGCAGGCGCAGTGCCTCGGGGAGCGGGCCGCGCGGCGCCGCCCCGGAGTCGGCCTCGGCGAGCGGGGCGAGGGTGCGGGCCAGGCGCTCGGCCCAGGCGGGGGAGACCGCGTCCAGGGTGACGTCGGTGAGGCGCTCGCGGGTGCCGGCGGCGGGCCGGTCGAGGGTCAGCCGGGTGGAGACCTCGCCGGTGACCTGGCCCAGCGCGCCGATGCCGGTGGGCAGTTCCTCCGGCGTCCCGGCCAGGCAGAGGGTGAAGACGCCGGCCGCCGGGCCCTGGCGGAGCAGCAGGCCCAGGGCGTGCCGGCCGGCGTCGGTGCCGGGGTCGCCGTCGACCAGGACGACGGTGGCGGGCGGGCCGGCGGTGGCGGCGGCGAGCTCGGTGAGCCGGGCCTCGGCCTGCTCGGGGCCGAGGCCGAACAGCAGGCGGCAGGCCTGGCCGTGGGCGGGCCGCAGGTGCGGCAGCCACTGGGCCCAGGCCCAGTCCTCGGCGGGGGCCTCGGCGGCGACCACGACCAGGGCCAGGCCGCTGGGCGGGTGCAGGGCGGCGAGCTGGGCGAGGGCGGCCCGGGCCAGGCCGGTCAGCCGGTGCCGGGGGCCGGTCAGGCCGAGGCTGCCGGCGGTCTGCAGGTCGACGGTGACCGGGACGGCGGGCAGCAGGCTGCCGGGGGCGGTGCCGCCCCCGCCGGGCAGGTCGGCGGTGCCGAGCCGGAGGGTCAGCGCGTCCGGGTGGTCGGGGCCGCGCTCCCACAGCCGGGGGCCGGTGCCGAGCGCGGTGAGCAGCAGGGCGGCCGGGTCGGGCCAGCGCTCGCGCTGGTTGGCGGCCTGCCGGAGCCGGGCGCTGTCGTGCTGCCGGCCGGTGTCGGTGGCGGGCGGTTCGGCCTTGCCCCGGCGCAGCCAGCGGCCGCCGCGGCCGGCGGCGGGCGCCGGGTCGGGCTCGGGGGCGGCCGGGGGTGCGGCGGGGCGGCCGAGGGCGGCGCGGGCGCCGGTGCGCGCGGCGAGCCGGAGCCGGCCCTCGCCGTCGGGCGCGGTGGGGCGGGCCGCTATGTCCGCGGCCGCGGCGGGGGCGAGCTGCAGGGTGGACTCGCCGATCCGCAGCAGGGCGCCGGGGGCGAGGTCCGCGGAGTCCTCGCGCAGCCACTGCTCGTCGAGCCGGGTGCCGTTGGTGGAGCCGAGGTCCCGGACGGTGGCGCGGCCGTCGGCGGCCAGGTGCAGGGCGAGGTGCAGGCGGGAGACGTCGGGGTCGTCGAGCGGCACGTCGGCCTCGGTGGAGCGGCCGATCCGGATCCGCTCGCCGTGCAGCCGGTGCACGCCGCCCGCGTCGGGGCCGCCGACCACGCGCAGTTCGGCGGCCGGGCGCTCGTCGCCGGCCTCGGCGTCCGGGTCGGGCTCGCCGAGGGCCAGCACCGCGCCGTCCACCAGCGGGGGGTGGCCGAGCGGGGTCTGCTCGTCCAGCCGCCGTTCCCCGTCGTAGAGGTGGACGTGCGTGGCGGAGCGGGCGCCGCGCACGCCGACCGCGCCGGCCAGGGCGGTGGCGACGGCCCCGAGCACGGTGCCGGCCGGTGCCGTGACCAGGACGTCGGCGGAGCTCCCGGGGGAGGCCGGGCCGCTGCGCGGTCGAAGGACGGTGAGCCGGATCTGCATCTCGCCCGGGGTCCCTTCTGCACACGTGTGGTGCCTGCCATCCTGCCACTCGGGACGGACAGTCCGCGCACGGTACCGGATTTGACGATCTTGCGATCATCGCCATGGTGAATCCGACGGCCAGTCAGGTCAAGGACGCCCCCGCCGCCCACCGGGCGACCCCGCCCGGCCCGGCCGGGGAACACCTCGGAAACCCGCGCGGGCACCGTTAGAGTTGCCGAAAATACCGGAGCCCGCCCGCCGGGCGGGCTCCTCCAGGCCCCGGCGCCGTTCACGGGAACGGGGGAGTGCCGGAACGCGGCCCCGGCAGCGGGCGCCGGGTGACCGAACGGAGTGCACAGGTGCGGCCTGTCGGCAGCAAGTACGTGTTGGAGGACAGCCTCGGGCGCGGCGCGACCGGGACGGTCTGGCGCGGCCGGGTCCGCGAGGACGCCGCGGTGCCCGGCCTGGTCCCCGGGCAGGCGGTCGCGGTCAAGGTGCTCCGCGAGGAGCTGGCCGCCGACCCGGACGTGGTGATGCGCTTCCTGCGCGAGCGCTCGGTGCTGCTCCGGCTGTCCCACCCCAACATCGTCCGCACCCGCGACCTGGTGGTCGAGGGCGAGCTGCTCGCCCTGGTGATGGACCTGGTCGACGGCCCCGACCTGTACCGCTACCTGCGCGAGTCCGGCCCGCTGTCGCCGATCGCCGGCGCGCTGCTGATGGCCCAGGTCGCCGACGCGCTGGCCGCCAGCCACGCCGACGGCGTCGTGCACCGGGACCTCAAGCCCGCCAACGTGCTGCTGGCCACCCTCGCGGTCGACGGCGACGAGCGGATGCACCCGATGCTCACCGACTTCGGCATCGCCCGGCTCGCCGACTCCCCGGGCATCACCCGCACCCACGAGTTCGTCGGCACCCCCGCGTACGTCGCCCCCGAGTCCGCCGAGGGCCGTCCGCAGACCGCCGCGGTGGACGTCTACGGCGCCGGCATCATGCTGTACGAACTGGTCACCGGCCGCCCGCCGTTCCAGGGCGACAGCCCGCTGGCGGTCCTCCAGGCGCACCTCGCCCAGGAGCCGCAGCGCCCGCGCACCATGCCCGAGCCGCTGTGGACGGTGGTCGAGCGCTGCCTGCGCAAGGACCCGGCCCAGCGCCCCACCGCCGTCGCGCTGGCCGGGGCGCTGCGGGTGGTCGCGGCCGGCGTCGGCGTGCACGCCGCCCCCGCCGCGGTGGACGCCGCGCTGGGCGTCGGCGCGCTGCTGGTGCCCGACCCGGCGCTCGCCCCCGCCGCGCCCGCGGCCGCCCCGCACGACGCCACGCTGGCGGGCGTCGGGTACGACCCGGCCGCCGCCACCCAGGTGATGGCGCACCAGCCCGCCGTGCCCGGCGCCGAGGACCGCACCCGGCTGACGAGCCCGCAGCCGCCGGCCGACCCGCCCGCCGACCGCACCCGGGTGATGCCCCCCGTCCCGCCCGGCGCCCCCGGCGGGCGGCCCGGCGGGTCCGAGGACCCGCACCCCTGGCAGACCCAGCTGCGCGCCGCCCGGGACCGCAACGCGCAGACCCGGATCGGCCACTTCGAACCGGAGGAGCTCGGCGAGCCGCAGGTCGCCCCGCGCCCCTACCAGGCCGGCCAGTACCCGCAGCAGGCCCCGCACCCGCAGCAGCAGCCCCGCCCGTACCCGCCGCAGGACGGCCGGTACGCCCCCCAGCAGGGCCCGTACCGGCCGCAGCAGCCGCCGCAGCCGTACCCGCCGCAGGGACAGGGCCAGGGCCAGGGCCGGCACCCGCAGCAGGGCCGCCCGCCGGTCGCCCCGCCGCCGTACCAGGCCCGGCAGTCGGCGCCGCAGCCCGCCCCGCCGGCCGCCTACGGCGGGCAGCCGCAGGGCTACGGCGCCCCGCAGCGCCGCCCCGAGCCCGCGCCGCAGCACCGCCCGGAGCCGCCGTACCGGGAGCCGGAGCCGGCCCGCGAGGCGCCCCGGGAGCGGGAGCCGCGCCGCCGCAGCCCGAACCGGATGCGGATCCCCGGCCTGGGCTGCCTCAAGGGCTGCCTGCTGGTGCTGGTGGTGCTGGCGCTCGGCTGCGTCGCGCTGTGGAACTTCACGCCGCTGCCGCACTACTGGGACAACGTGGTCGGCTGGTACGACTCGGCCCGGAACTGGGTCACCAGCCACACCTGACCGGCCGGGCGGTGGAATTGACGCTATGTCGACAATCCCGCGAAATTCCACCGGATCGGTACCTCGACGAGCGCCCTCGGCGGCCCACCGGAGGCCCGCGGGCGCGTAGGTTGTTCGTCGAGCACCGACCTACACGAGCCCACGGAGCAGCATTGGCACGCAAGATCGGCAGCCGGTACACCGTCCACCAGGTGATCGGCCGCGGCTCGGCCGGCACCGTGTGGCTCGGCGAGGGCCCCGACGGCCCGGTCGCGGTGAAGCTGCTGCGCGAGGACCTCGCGGCCGACCAGGTGCTGGTCGGCCGCTTCGTCCAGGAGCGCGCCGCCCTCACCGGCCTCGACCACCCGCACGTGGTCGGCGTCCACGACATGGTGGTGGACGGCAGCGACCTCGCCCTGGTGATGGACCTCGTGCAGGGCAGCGACCTGCGCACCCGGCTGGAGCGCGACGGCGTGCTCAGCCCGCTGCTCGCCGCCTCGGTGATCGCCGACGTCGCCGACGGCCTGGCCGCCGCGCACGCCGCCGGCATCGTGCACCGCGACGTCAAGCCGGAGAACGTCCTGCTCGACCTCGCCGCCCCGCCCGGACCCGGCGGCGCCCCGCGCGCCAAGCTCACCGACTTCGGCATCGCCCGGCTGGTCGACGCCCCTCGCCGCACCCGCGCCACCCGGATCATCGGCACCCCCGACTACCTCGCCCCCGAGATCATCGAGGGCCTGGAGCCGCGCGCCGCCGTCGACATCTACGCCACCGCCACCGTGCTGTACGAGCTGCTCACCGGCGCCACCCCGTTCGGCGGCGGCCACACCGGCGCGGTGCTGCGCCGGCACGTCACCGAGAACGTCCCCCCGGTCGAGGGCATGCCGGACGGCCTGTGGCGGATCATCTCCGAGTGCCTGGCCAAGGCCCCCGCCTCCCGGCTGCGGGCCGCCGAGCTGGCCGCCCGGCTGCGCGCCCTGCTGCCCGAGCTGGCCGGCCTCGGCCCGCTCGCCGTCCCCGGGCAGCGGGCCGCCGCCGAGGAGGTCCCGACCCCCGGCGAGGCCGTCTACGCGGAGGCCGACGCCTTCGCGGGCAGCGGCACCCACCGCCGCCGCCGGGGCCCCGCCGTCCCGCTGGTGCCCGTCCCGCAGCCCGACTCCACCCGGGACACCCACACCAGCCTGCGCCGCCCCTCCGCCCAGGAGCTCGCCTCGTACGCCGAGGAGTCCCGCGCCCAGCGCGAGCGCCCGGCCGCCGGCCACCGGCGCACCCGGGCCCAGATGATCCGCCGCCGCCGCACCCTGGCCGTGCTGATCGCCGTCGTCCTGCTGCTGGCCGGCGCCGCCGCCGCGTGGACGGCGTTCGCCGCCGAGCCCCCCGGGGGGCCCGCCGCGACCGTCGGGGCGCCCTGGTACCCCCGGCTGTAGCCGAGCCCCCCCGCGGAACCATTACCCTTGAGGCGTGGCAGCCGTCGATCCTTCCGAAGAGCTCAAGAACCTCGACTCGACCATGTCGTCGATCGAGGCAGTCCTCGACCTGGACAAGATCCGGGCAGACATCGCGACCCTGGAGGAGGAGGCAGCCGCCCCCACCCTGTGGGACGACGTCGCGAACGCGCAGAAGGTCACCAGCCGGCTCTCCTTCCTCCAGGGCGAGCTGCGCAAGGTCGAGACCCTGCGCGGCCGGGTCGAGGACCTGGGCGTCCTGTTCGAACTCGCCGAGGCCGAGGACGACGCGGACACCCGCGTCGAGGCCGAGGCCGAGCTGGAGTCCGTCAAGAAGGCCGTCGAGGAGCTGGAGGTGCGCACCCTGCTCTCCGGCGAGTACGACGCCCGCGAGGCCCTCGTCAACATCCGGGCCGAGGCCGGCGGCGTCGACGCCGCCGACTTCGCCGAGCAGCTGATGCGCATGTACCTGCGCTGGGCCGAGCGGCACGGCTACCCGACCGAGGTCTACGACACCTCGTACGCCGAAGAGGCCGGCATCAAGTCCGCGACCTTCAGCGTCAAGGTGCCCTACGCCTACGGCACCCTCTCCGTCGAGCAGGGCACCCACCGCCTGGTGCGGATCTCCCCGTTCGACAACCAGGGCCGCCGCCAGACCTCCTTCGCGGGCGTCGAGGTGCTCCCGGTCGTCGAGACCTCCGACCACGTCGACATCGACGAGGGCGACCTGCGGATCGACGTCTACCGCGCCTCCGGCCCCGGCGGCCAGGGCGTCAACACCACCGACTCCGCCGTCCGGATCACCCACCTGCCCACCGGCATCGTGGTCTCCTGCCAGAACGAGCGCTCCCAGATCCAGAACAAGGCCTCGGCGATGAACGTCCTCCAGGCCAAGCTGCTGGAGCGCCGCCGCCAGGAGGAGCGCGCCGCGATGGACGCCCTCAAGGACGGCGGCTCGTCCTGGGGCAACCAGATGCGCTCCTACGTCCTGCACCCGTACCAGATGGTCAAGGACCTGCGCACCGAGCACGAGGTCGGCAACCCGCAGGGCGTGCTGGACGGCGACATCGACGGCTTCATCGAGGCCGGCATCCGGTGGCGCAAGCAGCGCGAGAGCTGATCGCGCGGGGCGAGGAGGTCGGCTGAGATGGAGATCGAGCACAGCATCGAGGCCGGCATCCGGTGGCGCAAGCAGCGCGAGAGCTGACCGGGCGCGCGACCGCGCCTCCGTCGTCACGCACGGTGAAGGGCCCCACCGCCTCGGCGGTGGGGCCCTTCGGGGTCTTTCGGGTCAGCGCAGCAGCAGGACCAGGGTGAACACCGCGGCGAACAGCAGGGCCAGCAGCACCGCCGGGTTGAGCGTCGCGAACGGCCCGTGCTGCTCCTGCTGGAGCCGGGCCCGGTTGGCGCGGCACACCGGGCAGCGGCCGTCGCTCACGCGGCCGTTGCAGTTGGCGCACACCAGTTGGTCGCAGGTCATGCGATCTCCTCCTTGCTGCATAGCCAACGCGCCGGAGGCGGATTCGGTTCCGACTGCCTACCACTCTGCCAGGTTCCGTACCCCGCGGCCCCCGGAGGGGAAGGGTTACCGATCTGTGACGTACCTCGCAATTTCCGGTCCGAACCGGAACAACACCTGACGAAACCACGGTCAGTAGGCGTCCCGCGACTGCGGGTGCCGTGGGGCATCGCGTAAGGTCACTGGCTCCGATCCACCTAGGATGGCCTCCGTGATGCAGCCGTGATCAGATTCGACAACGTCTCCAAGACCTATCCCAAGCAGAACCGTCCGGCCCTGGACAACGTCTCGCTGGAGATCGAGAAGGGCGAGTTCGTCTTCCTGGTCGGTTCGTCCGGTTCGGGCAAGTCGACGTTCCTGCGCCTGTGCCTGCGCGAGGAGCGCCCGTCCACCGGCGCGGTGCACGTGCTGGGCAAGGACCTGGGGAAGCTCTCCAACTGGAAGGTGCCGCACATGCGGCGCCAACTGGGGACGGTCTTCCAGGACTTCCGCCTGCTGCCGAACAAGACCGTGGGGCAGAACGTGGCGTTCGCCCTGGAGGTCATCGGCAAGCCGAAGAGCGCCATCAACAAGGTGGTGCCCGAGGTGCTCGACCTGGTCGGCCTCGGCGGCAAGGAGGAGCGGATGCCCGGTGAGCTGTCGGGCGGTGAGCAGCAGCGCGTGGCGATCGCCCGGGCGTTCGTGAACCGGCCGATGCTGCTGATCGCCGACGAGCCCACCGGCAACCTCGACCCGCAGAACTCGGTCGGCATCATGAAGCTGCTCGACCGGATCAACCGCACCGGCACCACCGTGCTGATGGCGACTCACGACCAGGCCATCGTCGACCAGATGCGCAAGCGCGTCATCGAGCTGGACAAGGGCCTGCTGGTCCGTGACCAGGCCCGCGGCGTCTACGGCTACCAGAGCTAGAAGAGAGAAGCATGCGCGCCCAGTTCGTCCTGTCGGAGATCGGCGTCGGTCTCCGCCGCAACCTGACCATGACCATCGCCGTCGTGGTCAGCGTCGCGCTCTCGCTCGCCCTCGCCGGAGCCTCGCTGCTGGTCCGCGACCAGGTCAACTCCATGAAGGACTACTGGTACGACAAGGTCGAGGTCAGCATCTACTTCTGCACGAAGGCGGACCACAACTCGCCGCAGTGCGCGGCGGGTGCGGCCACCGACGACCAGGTCGCCCAGGTGAAGGCCGACCTGGACAAGATGGCCCCGCTGGTGCAGACCTCGATCTTCGAGACCTCCAACGAGGCGTACCAGCACTTCAAGCAGAGCAACCCGGACAACCCGCTGCTGGCGGCGGTCGGTCCGGACGCGATGCCGCAGTCCTGGCGGGTGAAGCTGAGCGACCCGACCCGGTTCGACGTGGTGCAGAGCGCCTTCGCGGGCAAGCCCGGGGTCAAGTCGGTCGACGACCAGCGGAAGATCCTGGAGAACCTGTTCGGCCTGCTGCGCGGTCTGCAGACCGCGGCGTTCGTGATCATGGTGCTGATGCTGTTCGTCGCGCTGCTGCTGATCGTCAACACCGTCCGGGTGTCCGCGTTCAGCCGCCGCCGCGAGACCGGCATCATGCGGCTGGTCGGCGCGTCCAACTTCTACGTGCAGATGCCGTTCATCGCGGAGGCGGCGTTCGCCGCGCTGCTCGGTTCGGTGCTGGCCTCCGGCCTGCTGCTGGGCGGGCACTTCTTCGTCCAGGGCTGGTTGGCGAAGAAGGTCGCGTTCATCCACTTCATCGGACTGTCCTCGGTGCTGGCGGTCATCCCGCTGCTCGTCGTGGTCGGCATGCTGATGGCGGGCGTGGCCGCGTTCTTCACCCTCCGCAAGTACCTGAAGGTCTGACGCGCCGTCGGTGCTACCGGACCGCGCGTCCGCCCGCCTAGACTCGCAGGCATGCCGACAGCGCCGCGGGTACGCCAGGGGATGACGCTCGGGCTGGTGTTCGGCGCGGTGCTGTTCGCCGGAGCCGCCTCGGGGGCCTGGGGAGAGCCGGAAGGCTCCCCCCAGGCCCCTTCGTCGTCCGACGCCCGCCCGCCCGGCCCCGACCTGGCGGGGGCGGACCTCACCCCGCAGCAGGCCCGGCAGCTGGTCGGCAGCAGCGGCGACCGCTGGGCGGCCTACCTGAGCCCGCAGCAGTACGCGGACCTCACCGGCGGCCGGTACGCGGGCGTCGGGCTGAGCGTGGACCGGGAGGCCGGCGGGCCCACCACGGTCGCCGAGGTGCTGCCCGGCTCGCCCGCCGCGCGGGCCGGCATCGCCCCCGGCGAGCACCTGGTCAGCGTCGACGGGACGCCCGCCGAGCAGCTGCCGGTCACCGAGCTGGTCTCCCGGCTGCGCGGCGGACCGGCCGGCAGCGCGGTCGCCGTGGGCGTCCGGGACGAGGCGGGGCCGGTGCGCCAGCTCACCCTGACCCGGACCGAACTGGCCGCCCGCGAGGTCGAGTCCGACCGCCCGGCGCCCGGGGTCGCCCGGATCGCCGTGCACGCCTTCACCGAGGGCGTCGCCGACCAGGTCCGGGCCGCCGCGGCCGGCGCCCGGGGCGTGGTGCTCGACCTGCGCGGCAACTCCGGCGGGCTGGTCGCGGAGGCCGTCGCCACCGCCTCGGTGTTCCTGGACGGCGGACCGGTGGCCAGCTACCAGGAGCGCGGCGAGCACCGCGAGCTCACCGCCGCCCCGGGCGGCGACACCGCCGTCCCGCTGGTGGTGCTGGTCGACGGCGGCACCATGAGCGCCGCCGAACTGCTGGCCGGCGCGCTCCAGGACCGCAGCCGGGCCGTCCTGGTCGGCACCCGCACCTTCGGCAAGGGCACCGTCCAGCAGCCCAGCCGGCTCGCCGACGGCTCGGTGCTGGAGCTCACCGTCGGCCGCTACCAGACCCCGGCCGGCCGCTCCCCGGACGGCACCGGCGTCCAGCCCGACGTGCCGGCCGCCGGCGAGGACCCGCAGGCGCTCGCCCTGCGGGTGCTGGACGGGCTGAGCACCCCCGCGGACCCCGCGGGCTCCACCGCGCCCACCACGCCCACCGGGCCCGCCGCGCCCACCACGCCCACCGCGCCCGCCTCGCCCCCCGGGCCCGGTTCCCCCGCCGCGCCGTAAAGGGGCTGCCGCGCCCGCCGCCGAGGTGCGAGAATGGCCGGGCTATGGCAAAGGAAACGGGCAAGAAGCTGGTCGCGCAGAACAAGAAGGCGCGGCACGAGTACACGATCCTCGACACCTACGAGTGCGGGATGGTGCTCACCGGTACCGAGGTCAAGTCGCTCCGCGAGGGCCGGGCCAACCTGGTCGACGGCTACGCGTACGTCCAGGGCGGTGAGGCCTGGATCGACAACGTCTTCATCCCCGAGTACGCCCAGGGCACCTGGACCAACCACTCGGCGCGGCGCAAGCGCAAGCTGCTGCTGCACAAGATGGAGATCCGCAAGATCGAGTCGAAGGTGAAGGAGACCGGCCACACGCTGGTCCCGCTGTCCCTGTACTTCAAGGACGGCCGCGCCAAGCTCGAACTCGCCCTCGCGGTCGGCAAGAAGCTGTACGACAAGCGGCAGACCCTGCGCGAACGCCAGGACCGCCGCGAGTCCGACCGCGCGGTGGCCGCCGCCCGGCGCCGCTCCGGCCAGGGCTGAACCGCCACCGGCCCGCCGTCACCGGTTAATGCGCTGGACCCTTGACGCGCGGGTTGAGTACTATGGCAGCGCACCACCCGGAGAGGGGTCGCCCTCACCGGTGCTGTTTGTCAAATCAACATGGGGATGATCGGTTTCGACAGTGACAGTCGAAACAGGAGAAGCGAGCCGAGGAACGCGGCAATGATCTCGTAAACCACCTGTCGCAAAAAAATAATCGCCAACTCTAAGCGCGATTCCCAGCAGTTCGCTCTCGCAGCCTAGTCTGCGAAAGTGAATGGGTGTCAGCCCGGGGCGTTCCCGACCCGGATCCTGGCATAATCTAGGGAACTCAACCCTCCACCCCGGCCACGGGGGTGGAGGGGAAACCAAACAGTGGCTGGGCCTGTTGGCGGCTTGTCCGCGTGACCGCCAGGGCCGAGAAAATCACAGCGGACTGCGCTCGGAGAAGTCCTGAATCCACTTCACTGGACCCGGGTTCGATTCCCGGCATCTCCACCACCCCATGTGCATCGCAGAGCCGCCCTCCGTCCCGGAGGGCGGCTCTCGTGCGTTCCCGGGCCTCACACCCCGGGCGGCCGACGGGTGAGAGGACGGTTCCGCACCCTTCACACCGCACAACGAACCCGAAATCGTGGGCTCCTAGCGTCAGTGGCAGAGGGTCTCGGACACCCGCACTCGAAGGAGCTCGACCATGGACGGCACCACCACGAACGGCAGGACCGGCGGGCGCTGGATCCAGCACTGGGACCCGGAGGACACCGCCTTCTGGGAGGCCACCGGCCGCCGGACGGCCCGGCGCAACCTCGCCTTCTCGGTGCTCTCCGAGCACATCGGCTTCTCGATCTGGAGCCTCTGGTCGGTGATGGTGCTCTTCATGGGCAAGGAGTACGGCATCGACCCGGCCGGGAAGTTCTTCCTGGTCGCGATGCCCACCCTGGTCGGCTCCTTCGTCCGGATCCCCTACACGGTGGCGGTCGCCCGGTTCGGCGGCCGGAACTGGACGGTCTTCTCCGCGCTGCTGCTGATCGTCCCGGCGCTGGCCGCCGCGTACGTCATGCACCCCGGCACCTCGTACACCACCTTCATGCTGGTCGCCGCGCTCACCGGGTTCGGCGGCGGCAACTTCGCCTCCTCGATGACCAACATCAACGCCTTCTACCCGGCCCGGCACAAGGGCTGGGCGCTGGGCCTGAACGCCGGCGGCGGCAACATCGGGGTGCCGGTGATCCAGCTGGTCGCGCTCGGCGTGATCGCCTGGGCCGGCGCCGGGCACCCGCGGGTCGTGCTCGCCGTCTACCTGCCGCTGATCGTGGTCGCCGCGCTGTGCGCCGCCCTGTTCATGGACAACCTGGCCCCGATGAAGTCCGACACCGGCTCGCTCGCCGCCGTGCTCGGGGAGAAGCACACCTGGCTGATGTCGGTGCTGTACGTCGGCACCTTCGGCTCTTTTATTGGCTTCTCCTTCGCCTTCGGCCTGGTGCTGCAGAACCAGTTCGGCCGCACCCCGCTGCAGGCCGCCCAGCTCACCTTCCTCGGCCCGCTGCTGGGCTCGGTGGTCCGCCCGCTCGGCGGGAAGCTCGCCGACCGGTTCGGCGGCGCCCGGATCACGCTGTGGAACTTCGCCGCGATGGCCGCCGCCGCGAGCGTGGTCACCTACGCCTCGTCGATCCGCTCGCTGCCGGTCTTCCTCACCGGCTTCGTCGCCCTGTTCGCCCTCGCCGGGCTCGGCAACGGCTCCACCTACAAGATGATCCCCGGCATCTTCGACGCCAAGGCCCAGGACCGGATCGCGGCCGGCGCCACCCCCGAGGACGCCGCCGCCTGGTCCCGCAGGATGTCCGGCGCCGCGATCGGCGTGATCGGCGCGGTCGGCGCCCTCGGCGGCCTCTTCATCAACCTGGCCTTCCGCGAGTCCTTCCTGGTCGCCAAGTCCGGCACCCCCGCCTTCGCCTCCTTCCTCGCCGCCTACGCCGTCTGCTCCGCCCTCACCTGGGCCGTCTACCTCCGCCGCCCGGCCGGCGCCGCCCGCACCGCCGACGCGCCCGCCCTCGCACAGGTCTGAACCACCGTCACACCCCCGGGTGCTCCCGACCAGCGGCCGAAACACGCCGGTAATCGGAGCGACCCGGGGGTGACACCGCGACCGGCGACGATTGATCACCCACCCACCCGACCCACCGCCGCCCCCGTCCCCAGCCAGGACACCCGGGGCGGCGCACCGAAGGACGACACCGCATGGCCGACCCGACCCGAAGCCTGCAGGACGAACCCGGGCCCGCCGAGACCGGTCCGCTCGCGGGCTGGACCATCGGCATCACCGCCGCCCGCCGCGCCGACGAACTCGCCGCCCTGCTGCAACGCCGGGGCGCCAGCGTGCTGCGCGCACCCGCGCTGCGGATCGTCCCGCTCGCGGACGACACCGACCTGCACGCGGCCACCCGCGCCCTGATCGCCGACCCGCCCGACCTCGCCGTCGCCACCACCGGCATCGGCTTCCGCGGCTGGCTGGAGGCCGCCGACGGCTGGGACCTCGGCGAGGACCTGCGCGCCGCCCTCGGCCGGGCCTCGGTGCTCGCCCGCGGCCCCAAGGCCAAGGGCGCGATCCGGGCCGCCGGGCTGCGCGAGTCCTACTCCGCCGCGACCGAGTCCTCCGCCGAGGTGCTCTCCCACCTGCTGGCGGAGGGCGTCGACGGCCGGCGGATCGCCGTCCAGCTGCACGGCGCCCCGCTGCCCGGCTTCGTCGAGTCGCTGCGCACCGCCGGCGCCGACGTCGTCGAGGTCCCGGTCTACCGCTGGCTGCCGCCCGCCGACCTCGGCCCGCTCGACCGGCTCCTCGACGCGACCTGCGCCGGCGCGCTCGACGCCGTCACCTTCACCTCCGCGCCCGCCGCGATCAGCCTGCTCGACCGGGCCCGGCAGCGCGGCCGCACCGAGGAACTGCTGCACGCCCTGCGCCGCGACGTCCTCGCGGTCTGCGTCGGCCCGGTCACCTCCGCGCCGCTCGACGCGCTCGACGTCCCCACCGTCTGGCCCGAGCGGATGCGGCTGGGCGCGATGGTGCAGACCCTCACCACCGCCCTCCCCGAGCGCGCCCGCCGCCTCCCGGTGGCCGGGCACACCCTCGAACTGCGCGGCCAGGCCGCCCTCGTCGACGGCCTGCTGCGCCCCGTCCCGCCGGCCGGCATGGCCCTGCTGCGCACCCTCGCCCGCCACCCCGGCTGGGTCGTCCCGCGCGCCGACCTGCTCCGCGCCCTGCCGGGCAGCGGCGACGACGAGCACGCCGTCGAGACCGCGATGGCCCGCCTGCGCCAGGCGCTGGGCGCGCCGAGGCTGATCACCACCGTCGTCAAGCGGGGCTACCGGCTGACGCTCGACCACTGAGCGGGGCCCCCGGAGCCCGGCGCGCCCCCCGCCGCGCTCCCGAGTGCTCCCCGACGGCCGAAGGGGTGTCCGGTTCCCTGTAAGATCTTCCGTCCGCCTTTTTCTCCGCACCTTTGGGGGCTCCTTGGGCGCGCACG
The DNA here is from genome assembly GCF_055562955.1 of Kitasatospora sp. NPDC015121. Lineage (NCBI taxonomy): Bacteria > Bacillati > Actinomycetota > Actinomycetes > Kitasatosporales > Streptomycetaceae > Kitasatospora > Kitasatospora sp. NPDC015121. The sequence continues at coordinate 238,817 of NZ_JBVHEH010000012.1, read as the reverse complement.
GTTCCGCCGAGCACCGATCCGACACTGTCCGCGACCGCGAGATCGCGGGCGAACAGCGCCACCTCGACACCGTCTACCGGCGGTTGGAGGAGAAACTGGCCGAGGCGGAGTACATCCTGGAGGACGCCGCGAAGCGGGTGCAGGTCGGCACCCCCGGCGCACTCGCCGAACGGGACGCGCAGGTCTACCGGGCCGGGGCGCACCTGCAGCGGTTGAACAACGAGTTCGAGGACTTCCTGTTCGGACGGATCGACCTCCAGCAGGCCGACGCGCCGGAGGAGCACGGGATCCCGTCCCAGACGCCGATGGATCCGGCCGACCCGGCCGTCGCCGAGAGCCTGCACATCGGGCGGCTCGGCGTGCTGGACGCCGAGTTCGGCCCGCTGGTGATCGACTGGCGGGCCCCGGCGGCCGCGCCGTTCTACCGGGCGACGCCGCTGGAGCCGGGCCGGGTGGTCCGGCGGCGGGTGATCCGCTCGAAGGGCCGGAAGGTGATCGGCGTCGAGGACGACCTGCTGCGTCCCGACCTGACGCCCACGCTCGGCGGCGAGGAGCTGCCGGTGGTCGGCGACGGCGCCCTGATGGCGACGCTCGGCCGGGCCCGCGGCCACTCGATGCGCGACATCGTCTCGTCGATCCAGCGCGAGCAGGACGAGGTGATCCGGGCTCCCGCCGCCGGCGCCACCCTGGTCACCGGCGGGCCGGGCACCGGGAAGACCGCCGTCGCGCTCCACCGGGCCGCGTTCCTGCTCTACCAGGACCGCCGCCGGTACGCCGGGGGCATCCTGGTGGTCAGCCCGACCGCGCTGCTGGTCTCGTACACCGAGGGCGTGCTGCCCGCGCTGGGCGAGGAGGGCCAGGTGGCGATCCGCGCGGTCGGCAGCCTGGTGGACGGGATCGAGGCGTCCCGCTACGACAGCCCCGAGGTGTCCCGGATCAAGGGCTCGGCGCGGATGGTCCAGCTGCTGCGCCGGGCCGCCCGGGCGGCCCTGGAGCTGGGCGCGCCGACCGAGCTGAAGGTGTTCGCCCGCGGCCGGGCGCTGCGGCTGGACGCGGGCCGGCTGAAGGCGGTGCGCGGCAACGTGGTGGGCGGCGGCGGCACGCCGCTGAACCTGCTGCGCCCGCGGGCCCGCCGCCTGCTGCTGGACGCCCTCTGGTCGGAGGCGCTCCGCGACCTGCCGAAGCCGACCACGTACGCGGAGCGCGAGCAGCGCCAGGAGGAGCGCGAGTCCTTCGACGAGTACGTGTCCGACGAGGCGCCGTTCCTGGAGTTCCTGGACGCCTGGTGGCCCGTCCTGACCCCGCGCCGGGTGCTGGCGACCCTCAGGCAGCACCGGCACACCAACCGGATCGCCCGCCGCGCGGTCACCCCGGAGGAGTCCCGGCTGCTCGCCGCGTCCTGGCGGCACCTGGACGAGCGCGGCGCGGGCGACCTGTCGGCGCACGACGTGGCGCTGGTCGACGAGCTGCAGGTGCTGCTCGGCGAGCCGGCCCGCCCGAAGGTGCGCGAGGTGGACGCGGTGGACCTGCTGACCGGCCTGGACGAGGTCACCACGTACGGCGAGCGGGCCTACCGGCAGCGCGAGCGCGAGCGGGTGCCGGAGGAGCGGCGCGAGTACGCGCACGTGATCGTCGACGAGGCGCAGGACCTGACCCCGATGCAGTGGCGGATGATCGGCCGCCGCTCCCGGACGGCGACCTGGACGATCGTCGGCGACCCGGCGCAGTCGTCCTGGCCGTTCCCGGAGGAGGCGCGGGCGGCGATGGACGAGGTGCTGGCGGGCAAGCCGCGCCGCCGGCACACGCTGACCGTGAACTACCGCAACCCGGCGGAGATCGCCGAGGTGGCGGCGAAGGTGCTGGAGCTGGCGGCCCCGGGCACGCCGTCGCCGAGCGCGGTGCGCTCCACCGGCGCGCACCCGAGGTTCGCCGCGGTCCGCGAGCCGGACCCGGCGGCGTTCGGCGCGGCCGCCCGGGCCGAGCTGGAGCGGCTGCTGGGCGAGGTGGACGGCACCGTCGCGGTGGTGGTCCCGATGGACCGCCGGGCCGAGGCGGCGGGCTGGGCCGAGGGCCTGGGCGGGCGGGTGGTGGCGCTGGGCAGCCTGGAGGCGAAGGGCCTGGAGTACGACGCGACGGTGGTCGCCGACCCGACCGGCATCGCGGGCGAGTCGGAGGCGGGCCTGCGGGTGCTGTACGTGGCGCTGACCCGGGCCACCCAGCGGCTGACCGTGCTCTCCGGCCCGGACGACCTGCCGGACGCGGCGGGCGTGCCCGCGCTGCTGAAGTAGCCGGACAGGCGGAAGGCCCCCCACCCGTCGGGTGGGGGGCCTTCGCCACGTGGTGCACCGACCCGCCATGCTCGCCTCGCGGCAAGTGGTCCCTCGAAGGGACGAAGGTTGGGCCCGGGGGCTTGGATCGAGCCGGTGCCGTTCCAATGTAACGCATCCGCGCCGACGGGCAAGGAGGCCCGGTTCCGGACCGCCCGGTTTGTGGGGTCCGCACACTCGGAGCGCGTTATTTCTGGCAACCCCTTGGTCGGTGCGACCATCGAGGTCTAGCATGCCGAGCGGCATGGAACTTCAACACTTTGTTGATTCAGGAAGAAGGACGTCGATGGCGACGGTGCCCAGTGTCTCGAACTCGATCACGGTCCGGTTGGAGGTCCCGGCCACCGGCAACGCGGTGAGCTCGATCACCACCGCGGTGGAGTCCTCCGGCGGTTCGGTCACCGGTCTCGACGTCACGGCCTCCGGCCTGGAGGCGCTGCGGATCGACGTCACGGTGGCCGCCTCCTCGGTGGCGCACGGCCAGGAGATCGTCGAGAAGCTCCGCACCATCGACGGCGTGAGCATCGGCAAGGTCTCCGACCGCACCTTCCTGATGCACCTCGGCGGCAAGATCGAGATGTCCTCGAAGCTGCCGATCCGCAACCGCGACGACCTGAGCATGATCTACACCCCCGGCGTGGCCCGGGTCTGCATGGCGATCGCGGAGAACCCCGAGGACGCCCGCCGGCTGACCATCAAGCGCAACAGCGTCGCGGTGGTCACCGACGGCTCCGCCGTGCTGGGCCTGGGCAACATCGGCCCGAAGGCCGCGCTGCCGGTGATGGAGGGCAAGGCGGCGCTGTTCAAGCGGTTCGCGGGCATCGACGCCTGGCCGCTGTGCCTGGACACCCAGGACGCCGACGAGATCGTGGCGATCGTCAAGGCGATCGCGCCGGGCTTCGCGGGCATCAACCTGGAGGACATCTCCGCGCCGCGCTGCTTCGAGATCGAGGCCCGGCTGCGCGAGGCGCTGGACATCCCGGTCTTCCACGACGACCAGCACGGCACCGCGATCGTGGTGCTGGCCGCGCTGACCAACGCGCTGAAGGTCGTCGGCAAGGAGATCGGCGAGATCCGGGTGGTGATGAGCGGCGCCGGCGCCGCGGGCACCGCGATCCTCAAGCTGCTGATGGCGGCCGGCGTCGCGCACGCCACCGTGGCGGACGTCCGCGGCGTGGTCCACGAGGGCCGCGACGACCTGGACGGCAGCCTGCGCTGGATCGCCGAGAACACCAACCGCTCCGGCCGCACCGGCACCCTCAAGGAGGCGGTGGCCGACGCGGACGTGTTCATCGGCGTCTCCGCCCCGAACGTGCTGGACGGCGACGACCTGGCCACCATGGCCAAGGACGCGGTCGTCTTCGCGCTGGCCAACCCCGACCCGGAGGTCGACCCGGCGGTGGCCCGGCAGACCGCCGCGGTGGTCGCCACCGGCCGCAGCGACTTCCCGAACCAGATCAACAACGTGCTGGTCTTCCCCGGCGTCTTCCGCGGCCTGCTGGACGCGCAGAGCGCCAGCGTCGACACCGAGATGATGCTGGCCGCCGCCCGGGCGCTGGCCACCACCGTCACCGACGACGAGCTGAACCCGAACTACATCATCCCCAGCGTCTTCCACCCGAACGTGGCCAACACCGTCGCGGCCGCCGTCCGGGAGGCCGCCCTGGCGGCCCGGGGCGGCGCCGAGGCGGCCCCGGAGCGGCCCACCGCGGGCATCGTCGGCACCCTCGACACCGGTGCTTTCCCGGCCGTTCGGCTCTGAGTCGCGCCGCTCCGGCGCCCCCGCCGCGCACGGGGGCGCCGGAGCCCTTGCGACACAAGGGCAAGGGGTGTGTTTGGGCTTGTCGGTGCCAGGGCGTACGGTAGCCCTGCGACGGGGAGGCGTGTCCGACAAGTACGGTACGTCCCCGGTTGCGCCACGGCGTGTCGTCCCGGCCGCCGCCCGCTCCGGCCACTCCGGAGCCGACGGAGCGTCACACCTCCGTCCGGCGGGCGCTGTTCGGGTCAACCACGCCGGTGCCCGATTGGCTTTCTCAGTGCCGGTCGGGGCAGGATTCGTACCCAGGCGGGCAGTTTGCGGCGCTTCGCGGTGCGAGCCCGGCCCCAGACCACCCCTCGCCTGAACAGCACCGTCGCGCGGACCGGCCACGCCTCCGCGCACGGCAGAGCAACAGACCACAGGAGTACACATGAACCGCAGTGAGCTGGTGGCCGCGCTGGCCGAGCGCGCCGAGGTGACCCGCAAGGACGCCGACGCCGTGCTGGCCGCCTTCGCCGAGATCACCGGCGAGGTCGTCGCCAAGGGCGACGAGAAGGTCACCATCCCCGGTTTCCTGACCTTCGAGCGCACCCTGCGCGCCGCCCGCACCGCCCGCAACCCGCAGACCGGCGAGCCCATCCAGATCGCCGAGGGCTACAGCGTCAAGGTGAGCGCCGGCTCGAAGCTGAAGGAAGCCGCGAAGGGCAAGTGACCCCCCGCCGCTGAACGCGACCGGTGGCCGGCTCCCCCTCGGGGGAGCCGGCCACCGGCCTTTCCGGGCGGGAGCCGCGGCTCAGGCGGTCAGCTGGACCTCGGCCACCTCGGTGCCGGCCGGCAGCTCGATGTGCGCGCCCAGGTCGCGCAGCTTGTCCATGAAGTTCTCGTAGCCGCGGTTGATCAGGTCGATGCCGTGCACCGTCGAGGTGCCCTCGGCCGCCAGCGCCGCGATCAGGTACGAGAAGCCGCCGCGCAGGTCGGGGATGACCAGCTCGCCGCCCATCAGCTTGGACGGGCCGGAGACCACCGCGGAGTGCATGAAGTTGCGCGCCCCGAACCGGCACGGGGTGCCGCCCAGGCACTCGCTGTACAGCTGGATGTGCGCGCCCATCTGGTTCAGCGCCCCGGTGAAGCCCAGCCGCGACTCGTACACCGTCTCGTGCACGATGGACAGGCCGGTGGCCTGGGTCAGCGCCACCACCAGCGGCTGCTGCCAGTCGGTCTGGAAGCCCGGGTGGACGTCGGTCTCCAGGGCGATCGCCTTGAGCTCGCCGCCCGGGTGCCAGAACCGGATGCCCTCGTCGTCGATCTCGTAGGCGCCGCCGACCTTCCGGAAGGTGTTCAGGAAGGTCATCATCGGGATCTGCTCGGCGCCCCGGACGTAGATGTCGCCCTTGGTGGCCAGCGCCGCGCACGCCCAGGAGGCCGCCTCCAGGCGGTCCGGCAGCGCCCGGTGGGTGTAGCCGTCGAGCTCGTCCACGCCGGTGACCAGGATGGTGCGGTCGGTGCCCAGCGAGATGATCGCGCCCATCTTCTGCAGCACGCAGATCAGGTCGACGATCTCCGGCTCGATCGCGGCGTTGCGCAGCTCGGTGACGCCCTCGGCGAGCACCGCGGTCAGCAGCACCTGCTCGGTCGCGCCGACCGACGGGTACGGCAGCTCGATCTTGGTGCCGCGCAGCCGCTGGGCGGCCACCAGGTAGGTGCCCTGCGGGTGCTTCTCGATGGTCGCGCCGAACTGGCGCAGCACCTCGAAGTGGAAGTCGACCGGGCGGCCGCCGATGTCGCAGCCGCCCAGGCCCGGGATGAACGCGTGGCCGAGGCGGTGCAGCAGCGGGCCGCAGAACAGGATCGGGATCCGCGAGGAGCCGGCGTGCGCGTCGATGTCGGCGACGTTCGCGGACTCCACGTGCGACGGGTCGAGGATCAGCTCGCCGTCCTCGTCACCGGTGCGGACGGTGACCCCGTGCAGCTGCAGCAGGCCGCGGACGACCTTGACGTCCCGGATGTCCGGGACGTTGCGCAGTCTGCTGGGACCCTGGCCGAGCAGTGCGGCGACCATGGCCTTGGGGACCAGGTTCTTGGCGCCGCGGATCTGGATCTCGCCTTCGAGCGGGTTTCCGCCGTGGACCAGCAGGACGTCGTCGGTCATCGTTCTCGCAATCCGGGTGCGCAGGAGGTTTTCGGCTGCAGAGTCGTGGGAAGGGCCCTTCGCCACCACTAGATGGTAGGGGGTGGGCGATTGGTTCCGGTGTGCCCTAATGGTGATCATGCTGTAGGGGAGGCACCACGGCACCGTCACTGGGCCGTCCGGGTGGCGCTCCGGGCGCCCCGGCGGATGGGCCGGGAGGGGCGGTACGGGGCATGATGGCAGACATGGAAGCGGCCCCCTCGCTCACCGGGCGCCTGCTGGTGGCGACCCCCGTGCTGACGGACCCGAACTTCGCCAGGGCGGTCGTCCTGCTGCTCGACCACGACGACCAGGGCGCGCTCGGCGTGGTCCTCAACCGGCCCACGCCGGTGGACGTGGCCGCGGTGCTGGACGGCTGGGCGCCGCTGGCCGGCCACCCCGCGGTGCTGTTCCAGGGCGGCCCGGTGGCGCTGGACTCCGCGCTGGCGGTCGCCGTCGTCCCCGGCGAGGACCACCACGCCGCGCCGCTCGGCTGGCGCCGGGTGCACGGCGCGATCGGCCTGGTCGACCTGGAGGTGCCGCCCGAGGTGCTGGCCGGGGTGCTCGGCGGGATGCGGGTGTTCGCCGGCTACTCGGGCTGGTCGCCCGGCCAGCTGGAGGACGAGATCGCCGAGGGCGCCTGGCACCTGGTCGACTGCGAGGCGGGCGACGTCTCCTGCGCCCAGCCCGACCGGCTCTGGCGCGAGGTGCTGCGCCGCCAGCGCGGCCCGCTGGCGATGCTCGCCACCTACCCCGACGACCCGTTGCTGAACTGACACCGGCCCCGGGCCGGGACCGGACCGGGGCGCCGCCGAGTGGTGGCCCCCTTCCGGGGAGCCCCCATAGACTTGTCACCTATGAGCACTCTTGAGCCCGAGCGCGGCCTCGGCACCGGCACCCTGGTCGAGCCCGTCCCGCAGACTTCGCACGGGGACGGCGACCACGAGCGCTTCGCCCACTACGTCCAGAAGGACAAGATCATGGAGAGCGCGCTCTCCGGGTCCCCCGTGGTGGCGCTGTGCGGGAAGGTCTGGGTGCCCGGGCGCGACCCGAAGAAGTACCCGGTCTGCCCGATGTGCAAGGAGATCTTCGACGGGCTGAACAACCCGGACGGGGACGACAAGAAGGACTGACCGGGAACGACCTGCGGAAAGACCCCGCGACTGGTCTATGCCAATCGCGGGGTCCGGGGCAGGATGGGGCGCATGGACCTCATCCCAGCCCCGTCGCACGTCCGGACCAGCCCCGACGCCCCGCCCTTCGTCCTGCGCGCCGACTCCCGGATCGCCGCCGCCCCCGGCACCGAGGGACCCGCCCGCCGGCTGCGCGCCGAACTCTCCGCCGCCACCGGCTTCGACCTCGGCCCGGCCCCGGCCGGCGGCTCCGACGGCGACCTGCGACTCGCCCTCGACCCGGAGCTCGGCCCCGAGGAGTACCGGCTGAGCGCCGACGCCGGAGCCGTCCGGCTCACCGCCGGCGGCCCCGAGGGCCTCGGCCACGCCGCGCAGACCCTGCGCCAGCTGCTCGGCCCCGCCGCGTACCGCACCGCCCCGCTGCCCGGCGCGAGCTGGACGGTGCCCGCGGTGGAGATCCGCGACGCGCCCCGGTTCGGCTGGCGCGGCGCCATGCTGGACGTCGCCCGGCACTTCATGCCCAAGGCCGGGGTGCTGCGCTTCGTCGACCAGCTCGCCGCGCACAAGCTCAACGTGCTGCACCTGCACCTGACCGACGACCAGGGCTGGCGGATCGAGGTCAAGCGCTACCCGCGGCTCACCGAGGTCGGCGGCTGGCGCGAGCGCTCGATGGTCGGCTACCGGGCCGGCAACCGGCGCGACGACCAGCCGCACGGCGGCCACTACACCCAGGACGACCTGCGCGAGATCGTCGCCTACGCGGCCGCCCGGGGCGTCACCGTCGTCCCCGAGATCGACCTGCCCGGCCACAACCAGGCCGCCATCGCCGCGTACCCCGAGCTCGGCAACACCGACGTGGTCGACACCGCCGCGCTCGGCACCTGGACCGACTGGGGCGTCAGCGAGAACATCCTGAACCCCTCCGAGGCCACCCTGCGCTTCTACGAGCACGTGCTGGAGGAGGTGCTGGAGATCTTCCCCTCCACCTTCGTGCACCTCGGCGGCGACGAGTGCCCCAAGGACCAGTGGAAGCGGTCCGCCGCCGCCCAGGCCCGGATCGCCGAACTCGGCCTGAAGGACGAGTTCGAGCTGCAGAGCCACGTCATCCGGCACTTCGACGGCTGGCTGGCCGCGCGCGGCCGCCGGCTGATCGGCTGGGACGAGATCCTGGAGGGCGGCCTCGCCCCCGGCGCCGCGGTCTCCTCCTGGCGCGGCTACGACGGCGGGATCGCCGCCGCCGAGGCCGGGCACGACGTGGTGATGTGCCCCGAGCAGCACGTGTACCTCGACCACCGGCAGGCCGACGGCGACGACGAGCCGGTCCCGGTCGGCTGGGTGCGCACCCTGGAGGACGTCTACCGCTTCGAGCCCGTCCCGCCGCAGCTCGACGAGGCCGCCGCCGCGCACGTCATCGGCACCCAGGCCAACCTCTGGACCGAGTTCATGTACAGCGGCCGGGACGTCGACTACAAGGCCTTCCCGCGGCTGGCCGCGCTCGCCGAGGTCGCCTGGTCCGACCTCCCGCGCGACCCCGAGGCCCGCGACTGGGCGGGCTTCGAGCGCCGGATGGCCACCCACTACCGGCGGCTGGACGCCCTCGGCGTCGAGTACCGCCACCCGGAGGGCCCGCGCCCCTGGCAGCGCAAGCCCGGCATCGTCGGCCGCCCGCTGGACGGCCCGCCCGGACCGTCCGGCGCGGGCACCGCGCCGTAACGGAGAGTCAGGACGGCGGAACTCCGGGCCCGCCCCGCCCGTCATGACCAGGTGAGGAACCGATCACCTCGGACACGACTCGATCGCGGTGCTGCCCGGAGTTGTCCCGAGTTGTTCGGTCCTGTCCGCCGCCCGGGAAATGATCAGCGGTCTTTGTGTGCCAGAGTTGCCCAACCCGCACCGATCGCCCGTACCCTACGGGCGGCAGGCCGCACTGCAAATGGAGCACGGTGGGAACCTGGTGAACCGGACGATCATGTTGCCGGCCTCGGTGGACGAGGCCGTCGAAGCGCTGGCCGTCACCCCCGGGGCGGTGCCGGTGGCGGGCGCCACCGACCTGATGGAGGCCGTCAACGCCGGGCGGCTGCGGCCGGCCGCGCTGATCGGCCTGGGCCGGATCACCGAACTGCGCGGCTGGCGCTACGAGGACGGCGGCACCGCCGTCCTCGGCGCCGGACTCACCCACGCCCGGATGGACCGCCCCGACTTCGCCGCGCTCATCCCCGCCCTCGCCGACGCCGCCCGCACCGCCGGACCCCCGCAGGTGCGCAACGTCGGCACCCTCGGCGGCAACATCGCCACCGGCGACCCGTCCGGCGACACCCTGCCGGTGCTCGCCGCCCTGGAGGCCACCGCCACCCTGACCCGGGCCGGCGCCGTCCGCGACGTCCCGATCAGCCACCTGCTCACCGGCCTCGACCCGCTGCGCCCCGGCGAACTCCTCACCTGGGTGCGGGTCCCGCTGCTGCACGCCCCCCAGGTCTTCCTCAAGTCCACCGGCCGCAGCGGCCCGGCCCGCGCCGCCGCCTCCGTCGCCCTCGTCCTCGACCCCGCCCGGCGCGGCGTGCGCTGCGCCGTCGGCGCCGTCGCCCCCGTCCCGCTGCGGCCGCTGGAGGCCGAGAGCTGGGTGGCCGGCTGCATCGACTGGGACGCCCGCGGCGCCGACGGCGCGGTGCTGATCGACCCCGCCGCGCTCGCCGCCTTCGGCGAGTACGTGGCCGGGGCGTGCGTCCCCGAGGGCGGGGCGAACGGAGAGGGGGCGGGCCCGGCCGCGGCCCGCCTGCGGCGTACGGTGGCGGTGCTGGCCCGCCGGGCACTGGGAAGGGCGCTCAAGTGACGGACGAACTGCTGAACCACCCCGGGGCGCTCACCGGAGACGTGCGCCCCACCGCCTCGTACACCCTGCGCGTCAACGGCGTCGAACGACCCGTCACCGACGCCTGGATCGGCGAGAGCCTGCTGTACGTGCTGCGCGAGCGGCTCGGCCTGGCCGGCGCCAAGGACGGCTGCCAGCAGGGCGAGTGCGGGGCCTGCTCGATCCAGGTCGACGGGCAGCTGGTCAACGGCTGCCTGGTGCCCGCCGCGCTCGCCGCCGACAGCGAGATCAACACCGTCGAGGGCCTGTCCGGCGCGGGCGGCGCCAGCGACGTCCAGCAGGCGCTCGCCGACTCCGGCGCCGTCCAGTGCGGCTACTGCACGCCCGGCCTGGCGATGGCCGTGCACGACCTGCTGCAGCGCAACCACCGGCCCGGCGAGGTCGAGGCCCGCCAGGCGCTCTGCGGCAACCTGTGCCGCTGCACCGGCTACCGCGGCGCGCTCGCCGCCGTCCAGGCCGTCGCCGACGCCCGCGAGGCCGCCCTCGAAGCCGAACTCGACGCCGCCGAACAGGCCCCCAGGGCCGCCCCCGCCGCCGAGCCCGCCCAGCCCGAGCCGGCCGCCGAACTCCCGCTGTACGCCGACTCCGAGCTCTGGCACGAGGCCGACCAGCTGGTCCCCGCCCAACCCCAGGGCGAGACCCCGCGCACCGGCGGCTACGCCTACCCGCCCACCCCGCCGCACGGCACCCCCGTCCCCGCCGACTGGCAGCGGGAACCCGCCGCCGACCCGTTCGGCACCGTCACCCACCAGGACGCGGGCGCCTACGACGGCACCGTCTACGCCACCGACGGCTACGGCACCCCGTACCCCGGCTACGACGCCACCCCCGCCCACGGCATCCGCCTCCCCGAGGACGAGAACGCATGACCTCCGCCACCGAGCTCCCGGCGGCCGCCCCCGCGGACCCCGAGACCGGCACCACCGGCCTCGGCACCTCCCCGCTGCGCACCGACGCCCTGCCCAAGGCGCTGGGCATCTACCCGTACGCCGCCGACCTGTGGGCCGAAGGGCTGCTCTGGGGCGCCGTGCTGCGCTCCCCGCACCCGCACGCCCGGATCGTCTCGGTGGACACCGCCCCCGCGCTCGCCGTCCCCGGCGTGCACGCCGTGGTCACCGCCGCCGACCTGCCCGCCGGGCCGGACGGCACTCCCGACGGCGCCCCCGACGGCCCGGTCACCGCCGACCGCCCGGTGCTCGCCGCCGGCGTCGTGCGCCACCACGGCGAACCCGTCGCCGCCGTCGCCGCCGACCACCCCGACACCGCCCGGCTGGCCGCCGCCGCGATCCTGGTCGAGTACGAGGTGCTGGAGCCCGTCACCGACCCCGAGGCCGCCTTCCACGCCCCCCCGCTGCACCCCGACGGCAACCTGCTGCGCCACCTGCCGCTGCGCACCGGCGACCCCGACGCGGTCGGCGAGGTCGTCGTCGAGGGCCTCTACCAGGTCGGCCGGCAGGACCCCGCCCCGATCGGCGCCGAGGCCGGACTCGCCGTGCCCCGCCCCGACGGCGGCGTCGAACTGCACCTGTCCTCCACCGACCCGCACGGCGACCGCGACCGCACCGCCGCCTGCCTCGGCCTCGACCCCGACCGGGTCCGGCTGGTCGTCACCGGCGTCCCCGGCGCCACCGGCGACCGCGAGGACCTCTCCTTCCAGGTCACCCTCGCGCTGCTCGCGCTGCGCACCGGCCGCCCGGTCAAGATGGTCCTCACCCGCGCCGAGTCCTTCCAGGCCCACCCCACCCGGCACCCCGCCCTGCTGCGCTACCGCCACCACGCCGACGCCGAGGGCCGGCTGGTCAAGGTCGAGGCGCAGATCCTGCTCGACGGCGGCGCCTACGCCGACGTCTCCGCCGAGGCGCTGGCCGCCGCCGTCGCCTTCTCGGTCGGCCCCTACACCTGCCCCAACGTCTTCGTCGACGCCTGGGCGGTGCGCACCAACAACCCGCCGGCCGGCCGGATGCGCGGCGAGGGCGCCCTGCAGACCTGCTTCGCGTACGAGTCGCAGCTCGACCAGCTCGCCAGGCAGCTCGGCGTCGACCCGGTGGAGATCCGCCGCCGCAACGCGATGGGCACCGGCGACCCGCTGCCCACCGGCCAGCCGGTCACCTGCCCGGCCCCGGTCGCCGCGCTGCTCGACGCGCTCGACACCACCCCGCTGCCCGCCCTCCCGCTCGACGACCCGGAGGCCGACTGGCTGCTGCCCGGCGGCCCCGGCGGCGCGGGCGACCCCGGCGCGGTGCGGCGCGGCATCGGCTACGCCGTCGGCATGGTGCACATGCTCGGCGCCGAGGGCGAGGACGAGGTCGCCACCGCGACCGTCCGGGTCTCCGGCGACCACGCCACCGTGATCTGCGCGGCCGTCGACTCCGGCCAGGGCTTCGCCACCCTGGCCCGGCAGGTCGTCCAGTCGGTGCTCGGCGTCAGCGAGGTCTACATCGCGCCCGTCGACTCCGACCAGTCCGCGGCCGGCCCGTCCGCCCGCGGCCGGCACACCTGGGTCTCCGGCGGCGCCGTCGAGCGGGCCGCGCTGATGGTCCGCCACCAGATGCTGCAGCCGATCGCCGCCGACTTCGGGATGTCCGTCGAGCTGCTCACCATCACCGACGGGAAGATCACCTCGTACGACGGCGTGCTCGGCATGCCGGTCAGCGAGGCGCTGGAGGGCCGCGAACTCTGGGCCACCGCGCAGTGCCGGCCGCACCCCACCGAGCCGCTCGACCCGGAGACCGGGCAGGGCGACGCCTTCGTCTCGATCGCGTTCTGCGCGATGCGGGCCGTCGTCGACGTCGACATCGAGCTCGGCGCCGTCCGGGTGGTCGACGTGACCGTCGCCCAGGACGTCGGCCGGGCGCTCAACCCCCGGCAGATCGAGGACCGGATCGAGGGCGCCGTCGCCCAGGGCGTCGGCCTCGCCCTGCTGGAGAACCTGCGCACCGAGGACGGCGTCCCCGTCAACGCCTCGCTCACCCACTACCGGCTGCCCACCGCGCTGGACACCCCCGACGTCCGGATCGCCGCCCTGCTGGAGGAGCGCGACGTGGTCGCCCCGTTCGGCGCCAAGGCCGTCAGCGCGGTGCCCGCCGTGGTCGCGCCCGCCGCGGTCGCCGCCGCCGTGCGGGCCGCGACCGGGCTGCCGGTCGGCCGGCTGCCGATCCCGCCGGAGGACGCCACCGTCCCGGCCTGAGCCGGAGGGGGCGGGCTCCACGGCCCGCCCCGCCGGGGCCCCTGCCGGGGGGTCAGTGCTTCCGGCCGGTCTCCGACCGCACGTGCGCCGCCCAGGCGCCCTGGAACGCGTCCGCCGACCCGCCGGTCGCCTCGGTCAGCTGCCGGTCGTACTCGCTCGGCCTGGCGTAGTGCGCGGCGACGAACCCGAACGCCTTCGCGTCCCCGTACGTCGCCGCCAGGTAGCGGACCGCGTCGCCGCTCAGCACGTAGTTCGCGCCCCGGGACTCGATGGTGTCCGCGTAGAAGTCGCCCGACCCGCCCGGCAGCCGCCCGTCGAAGGAGACCTCCGACAGCGCGCCGTCCAGCTCGTCGGCGGCCAGGTCGTCCTTGCCGCGCAGCGCCATGAACTCGGCGAAGCCCTCCGCCACCCAGTCGTGCGGCTGGCCCTTCCCGCTCGCCGACGGGTGCTCGGACAGCAGCGTCGCGACCAGCGCGTGCGCCATCTCGTGCCGGCCGATGTCCGTCACGCCGTCCTTCCAGCCGCCGTCGGTGAAACGGCTGTCGGTGGTGTCCATCACGATCCGGCTGCCGCCGACCAGCAGCCCGGTCACGCCCTGCCGGTCCACCCCGTCCGCCGCCGGCACCGGCATGTTGACGCCCGCCTCCAGGCTGTCGTCCTGCTTGCCGTCGCCCTGGTACAGCTTGTTGTAGACGTCCCGGTTCCGCTCCAGCACCACGAAGAAGCCCTGCGCGCCCCGCCGGCCGCCGACCGAGGCCGGCGCGAACTGCCGCCAGGCCGCCAGGTCGTCCGCCGCGGCCCGGGCCAGCAGGTCCGCGTCCCGGTCCAGCTCGACCGTCTGGCCCTTGTCCGCCATCACCACCAGGTGGTCGAGCGAACGCACCGCCAACTCGTCGTACAGGTCCCACGGCGCCGGGTAGTAGCCGCTGTCCTCGCTCTTGCCGGTGTGGTCCTTCACCGCGCCGACCCCGGTTATCACCTCGGTGCCCGAATCCACCGGCCGCACCTGCCAGCCGTACTCCTCGGTCACCGGGAAGTTGTCCACGCCCCGCACCTGGTGCACGAAGTCCACCCGCAGCTGCCCCTCGAACGAGGACGTCGACACCTCCCAGCGCGCCGTCTGCCACGGCACCTTCAGCAGGTTGCGGAACACCAGCCGCTGCTTCTCCCTGACCGGCCCCGCCGCGAACGGCCTGACGAACGCCTCCTCGTCCTTCGCCGCCAGCGCGTCCGTCAGCCCCTTCGCGACCCGGCTCCAGGCCTGCTGCTCCGCCACGTACGCGGGCGTCCTCGGCCCCCCGTCCCGGTCCTTCGCCACCTGCAGGTACACCGTCCCGCCGACCGCGGCCAGCAGCACCAGCGCCACACCCACCAGCGCCAGCACCGCCAGCACCCGCGACGCGAGCCGCGGCGGCCGGGGCGGCGGCGGGCCCCACGGGTACGCGTACGGGTACTGCTGCTGCGGCGGCGGGTACGCCTGCGCGCCCCACGGCTGCTGGAGCGGGTAGGGCTGCTGCGGCGGGTACGGCTGCTGCGCGGGCGGCAGTTCGGGCTGCTGCTGCTCGGGCGGCGCCGGCGGCTCGGACTGCGGCTCGTATGGCCGCTCGGGTGACTGCTCGGGTGACTGCTCGGAGTGCTGCTGCTCGGACCGCTGCCGGGGCAGCTGCTGCTGAGGCTGCTCGGGCCGCGGGACCGCCGGGCCGGGCTGCTCCGGCTGCTCGGGTGCGGGCGCGCCGGGCTGCGGCGGATGCGTCAAGGGACCCCCTGGGACGAACGACGCGCCATTCATAGCACAGGGGTCGCCCGTCCCCACCAGCCCTTTCCCACCTGCCGGGACCCGCCATCCGCCGAGGTCAGCGCCTGCCCGGCACGACCGAGCGGACGTGCGCCGCCCAGGCCGACTGGAACTGCGCCAGCGACTGGCCGGTCGCCGAGGTGATCTGCTGCTCGTACTCCTGCGGCCGCGCGTACTGCGCCGCCACGAACTCGCAGACCTTGGCGTCGCCGTACTTCGACGCCATGAACCGCAGCGCGTCGCCCGCCAGCGTGTAGTTCGCGGTGCGCCGGTCGCCGTCGCTGGAGTAGAACGACCCGTCGTCCCCCGGCAGCCGCCCGTCGAAGGGCACGCCCTTCAGGTACGCCGACAGCTCGTCGCGGGCCAGCGAGTCCTTGCCGCGCAGCGCCATGTACTCCGCGAAGCCCTCGGCCACCCAGTCGTGCGGGCTGCCCGTCCCGTCGAAGTTCCCGGCCGTGGCCAGCAGCGGGGCGACGATGGCGTGCGCCATCTCGTGCCGGCCGATGTCGGTGACGCCGTCCTGCCACTGGTCGCCGGTGAAGCGGCCGCCGGCGGTGTCCATCACGATCCGGCTGCCGCCGATCAGCGGGTCGCCCGGGGTCGACTTCGACGAGTCCGCCGCCCAGATCGGCATGTTGACGCCCGCCTCCAGGCTGTCGTTGAGCTTGCCGTCGCCCTTGTACAGCTTGTTGTAGACGTCCCGCTTCTTCTCCAGCACCACGAAGAACCCCCCGGCCCCCCGGCGTTCCCCGGACGGCGGCGGAGCGTACTTCTGCCAGGCCGCCAGGTCGTCCCGCGCCGCCCGGGCCAGGATCTCCACGTCCCTGTTCAGCTCGGCCGACTGGCCCTTGTCCGCCATCACCACCAGGTGGTCGCGGACCTGCACCGCCAACTCGTCGTACAGGTCCCACGGGGCCGGGTAGTAGCCGAAACCGGTGTTCTTGCCCTGGCTGTCCTTCACCCCGCCGACCTCGGTGACCACCTCGGTGCCCGCGTCCGGGGCGAGCACCTTCCACCCGTACTGCTCGGCGATCGGGAAGTTGTCCACCCCCTTCACCTGGTGCACGAAGTCCACCCGCAACTGCCCGTCCAACGGGATCAGCGCCTCCCAACGCGCCGTCTCCCACGGGATCTTGACCAGGTTGCGGAACACCAGCCGCTGCTTCTCCTTGGTCGGCCCCGCCGCGAACGGCTTGACGAACGCCTCCTCGTCCTTCGCCGCCAGCGCGTCCGTCAGCCCCCCGGTGACCTTCTCCCAGCCCTCCAGCCCCGTCGACAACCCCTGCACCGGCGGCCGCTGCCGGGTCGCGTGCAACAGCACCACCCCGCCCACCGCCAACCCCAGCACCAGGAACAGCACCACCCCCAGGCACGCCAACGTCCGCCCCACCCCGCCCCGCCGCCCCGGCGGAGGCGGCGGCATCCCGTACGGCGGCGGCTGCTGCACCGGGAACGGCGGCTGCTGGTACGGCCCCTGCGGATACGGCGGCTGCTGCTGGTACGGCGGCGGCTGCTGCACCGGGAACGGCGCCTGCTGGTACGGCGGCCCGGCCTGCCCCGGATACGGCGCGCCGGGCTGCGGCGGGTACGTCACAAGATCCCCCCTGGATGAATGCAGCGCCATTCATAGCACAGCGCCCCACCCACCCCACCGGCCCCGATCCCGCACCCCACCCGGCCCCTACGCCCCCGCACCAACCCGCATCCCCACCCCGGCAACGGCCTTCCCCTCCCTCGGGGGAAACCGCGCGGGCAGACCCACGAGGGAACCAGGACACTCGCCGGAACGGCCCGCGCCCTCGGCGCTGGCGCACTGACGGGAACGCTCCTGTTCCTCGGCGCTGCACCGCCGGCGGCGGCGGACCAGGTGCGCGACGGGCAGTGGGAGAACGCGTACTTCGGACCGGACAGGGTGTGGTCGGTCAGCAAGGGGGACGGGACCGGCACCCCACGGACCCGCACGGCACCGGCATGGTGGGCCACATCGCCGGCCACGGGCACGGAAGTGGGGCGGAGGTCGCGGCCTCGCGCCCTGCGCGAAGGTCCTCCCGGTCCACAAGAACGACCGGAGCGGCACCGTCTGGTCCGGCTCCAACCATGGACCGAAGGTGCCGCTCTCGGCCCCGCGACCCGGATCGTCTCGGCAGGCGCTTGCAACAGCGGCGGCTACTGCATCGGCGACGGAACCTCCGACTCCAGCGCGTTCGTTTCCGCCACGGCCGCCCTGATCCGGGCCAAGTACCCCCGGCTGACGGCCGGCCAGGTGGCCGACCGCCTGATCAAGTCGGCGAAGGCCGCACCGGGCGCGAAGCTTCCCGACCCGCACTACGGCTACGGCATCCTCTCCCCTTACGACGCCCTGACCAAGGACATCCCACCTGGCCCCCCAGGGCCCTCTCGCCGTGACGACCCCCGCACCGCCCGCCTCCTCCGTCCCTTCCCCGGCCTCCGGCCGGCAGGTCCTCTCCACACCCGCCGCCCCCGACTCCCTCACCCCGGCCGTGCTCCTCACCGCCGTCGGCGGAGCCGCCGTCCTGCTGATCGCGGTGACCACCCTCGCGGTCTCCACCGCCCGCCGCCGCGCCCGCGCCGCGATCCCGCCGTTCCCGTACGGGTGACCGCCGCTGCCGCCGGGCCGCCCTCAGCACCAGACGCCCCCTCAACCGCCGCACCAGGGCAGGGGTTGGCGGTAGGCGCCCGGGTCGGCAGGACGCAGTGGACCTGTCACACGTACCGGTGCCGGGCGAACCCGCGGACGATACGATCGGACCGTCCCGCGTTCCGGGGGCGTTGCGAGAGCGAACGGGCTGTCGATCGACTGACGGGGTACTGATGACGCTGACCAAAGCCACGCGCCTGCTCGGCGCGACCGCACTGACCGGCGCCCTGGTACTCAGCGCCGCCCCGGCGGCATCGGCGGACCAGGCGCGAGAAGCGCAGTGGACGAACGCCTACTTCGGCCTGGACAAGGTGTGGTCGGTCAGCAAGGGCGACGGGGTGATCGTCGCGGTGATCGACTCCGGCGTCGACGCCTCGCACCCCGACCTCACCGGTTCGGTGCTGGAAGGCTACGACCCGAGCGGGAGCGGCCAGGACAAGCGGCCCACCGACCCGCACGGCACAGGCATGGCCAGCCTCATCGTCGGCCACGGGCACGGGGAGGGGGCGGGCGTCGTCGGCCTGGCTCCCGGCGCGAAGGTCCTGCCGGTCTTCAAGAACTCCGCAGCCGGCGGTGACGCCATCCCCGAGGGCATCAAGTGGGCCGTCGAGCACGGTGCCAAGGTCATCAACCTTTCGCAGGCCCGCGTCGGCGCACCCGGGAACAACTCGGCCATGACCGAGGCGATCGCCTACGCGGCCAAGCACGACGTGCTGATCGTCGCGGGTGCCGGCAACGACGGCAGGGGCACGGTCTCCACCCCGGCGAACGAGCCCGGGGTGCTCGCGGTCGGGGCGACGGACAAGAGCGACACGGTCTGGGCGAAGTCCGCCTACGGGTCGCAGCTGATGCTGACGGCTCCCGGAACGGACATCGTCTCCGCCGGAGCCTGCTCGGGCAACCAGTACTGCTTGTCGGACGGGACGTCGAACTCGACCGCCTTCGTCTCCGCCACGGCGGCTCTGGTGCGGGCGAAGTTCCCGAACCTGACGGCGGGACAGGTCGCGAACCGGCTGGTCAAGTCCGCGAAGGCGCCGGCCGCGGTGAAGGGCGGGGCGCTGCCCGATCCGCACTACGGCTACGGGGTCCTGTCGCCGTACGACGCCCTGACGAAGGACATCCCGACCGGTCCGGCCCAGGGCCCGCTCGCCGCGACCGCCGGTGGTGAAACGAAGGCCGCCGGCGGCGAGACGAAGGCCGCCGAGCCGAGCGGAGCCGCGACCACCGGTGGGGGCGACAAGCAGTCCGACACGCTTCCGGCGCCCCGGAGCTCCTCCGAGTCGGGCCTCGGCATCGAGGTGCTCGCCGCGGTCGGTGCGGGTGTCCTCTTCCTGGTCGTCCTCGTCGTGCTCCTGGTGGCCCGGAGCCGTCGGCGTCCCGCCCCCGTGCCGCCGCAGGGGCAGCCGCCGTACGGTGCCCAGCCCGGGTGGCCGCCGGCGCAGCAGCCCTACGGTGGCCAGGCGCCGCCCCAGGGCTACCCTCAGCAGGGCTACCCGCCGCAGCAGCCGTACGGCGGCCAGCCCCCGCAGCAGGGCTACCCGCCGCAGCCGGGGTCCCACCAGAACCCCTACGGCCCTGGTGGGGACCAGTCGTACCGTTGACACCGGTATGGGTGTCCACGCCGCATCGGCGATACCATCGAATTCCCAACTGGCTGGTACCTGAAGTCCGTTGGGCAGCTGTACGCACGGGGAAGCACTCAGGACTCCAGGGGGAGGAGAAGGCCGCGTGGCCGACGGATACCGCGTCAACACGGACGAGCTGGAAGCGGTCGTGAGACGACTGCAGGTGATCCAGCAGAACATGGCCCAGACCAGCGACAGAAGCGCCTACGGCACCGACGTGGGAGCGGCTGACTTCGGGGCGAACTTCAGCCATGCCGCCAAGGTGCACGACGCCCACCAGAACATGCAGGGCTGGCTCACCGCGACCATCGCCGACCTGACCGCCTTGATCGACGACTTCGGGAACAAGGCCCAGACGGTCAACAACTCCTACAAGGGACTCGAGGCCGACGGCGTGGCCAACATGACGTACCAGCAGGGGACGGTCTGACATGGATCGCATCCACGAATTCGAGCAGCAGGCGCTGATTCCGCTCAAGGCCATGCTGAAAAGCTCCCAGCCCGCGAACCTCACCCGGGTTGCCGAGCACTGGGGCACCGCGAGCACCGACCTGCAGGCCGCGGCACGCGACCTCCAGCAGGCGCTCGAACACGCGCAGAGCAACTGGGAAGGCGCCGCCGCGGACGGTTTCGCGGCGCGCGCGACGAAGATCCAGACGATGCTGAACAACACGGCCGACCACGCGGCCAAGACCTCGTCCGCGATGCACCTGGCCGCGAACGCCCTGCAGGCGGCGAAGGCGCAGATGGACCGGATCTCGGTGCCCAGCCAGCTCGACAGCGGCCTGAAGTTCCTCGGTGACATGGGCGACCGGTCGGACGCCCAGTTCAAGGCGGACCTGGCCGCCGGCATGAACCGCTTCGACGCCGTCAACAAGAACTACGACGAGCTCTCGGCGACCGAGATCCAGCACCAGTACGCCATCGGGACGATGGAGTACCTCGGGACCCACTACGACGAGGCGGTGAACCAGATGCCGGCGCCGCCCTCGGGCAACGTCTACGAACTCAAGCCGTTCCCGCCGGCGCCGGACGACCCCGGTGGCAAGGGCAGCATCCCCCCGGTGGGGCGGCTGCCCGAGATGCTGCCGCCCAAGGAGCCGCCCCAGCAGACGATTCCGTCCGGGCCGACGCACCCCGGGGTTCCCGGCGTGCCGCAGCCGACGCTGCCCGGGCATCCGGGGACTCCCGGGATTCCGCCGGTGACGACGATGCCCGCGCCCGGGCACCTGCCGGTGCCGCCGTCGCCCGGGACGGGGATCCTCGGGGTCGACCCGTTGCCGCCCGGTGGGACGATCCCGGGGACCGGGGGCGGGACGCTGCCCGGTGGGGTCGGGACGCTGCCCGGTGGCGGGGTCGGTGGCGGTGGGTCCGGCGGTGGCGGGATCGGGGGTGGTGGCGGGTACCTGCCGGGTGTCGGTGGTGGCGGGTACGTGCCCGGTGGCGGCGGGCTCGGCGGTGGCCGGGTGACCGGTGCCGGCGGGGCCGGTGGCGGTCGGACGGCCGGCGGCACGGGTGCCGCGGGCTCGGCGGGCCGGGGCGCTGGTGCCGGTGGCGCCGGGGCCGGTGCCGCGGGCGCCGGTGGTGCGGGTGCCGGTGGTGCGGGCGCCCGGGGTGCCGCGGGTGCCGGCGGGATGGGCGGCATGCACGGCGGTGGCGCCGCGGGCGGTGCCCGGGGCGGTGCCGGCGGCAAGAGCGGCGGCAGCGGCCTGGTCCGCAAGGCCGGCGGTACGGTCGGCGGCGCGAAGTCCGGCGGTGCCGGTGGACGGGCGTTCACCGAGGGCGGTTCGGGCATCGGCAAGGGCCGGTCCGGGCAGGCGGGCGCGGCCGGGATGCACGGCGGTGCCGGCACCGGCGGCGCCGGCGGCAAGAAGAAGGACAAGGGCCACCGCCCGGACTACCTCGTCGAGGACGAGGACACCTGGCGCGGTGGCGAGGCGAACCCCGGCGTCATCCAGTAGGCGCGGGGGAGTGGTCGGCGGGCGCCGGCCGCGGTCCTGGGGACCGTGGCCGGCGCCCGCCGCCGTTCGGCCGCAAAAGCCGGACCGGTAATCCGGAAAACGGCAGCGGAATTCACCGGACGCCCTGGTGGAGAATGGGCGGCCGGTGAATTCCTGGCGGAGACCATGACGGGAATCGAACCCGTGTAAACCGCTTTGCAGGCGGTTCCCTCAACCACTCGGGCACATGGTCGTGAGGTGGGGCGTGGCGGCGCGGGGGAGCGGAAGCAGGCGTCAACCGGCCTGCGGAAGGTGAGAGTTCAGCGCTCAGGCGCAACAGCGGCAACGACAGGAACACGCGCAGCCGGGACAGGGGGCACAGGCGCGGTGCGCTGCGAGGGCCACCGTCTTCCTGTTCATCGCCGTCTCCTGTCGCGGGGTAAGGGCTGCGCCGGTCCGTTCCTTCGTCCCGGTGAATTGACTATAACAAGGAGAGGCGGGGTCACGTCAATATTCGAAGGTGAATTCCGTGGGTCGGATCGCGGTCGTGCTACCTTCGGAAGGGAGTGCGGCGGCCCCTCGCGGCCGCCCCGGACGAGGTGCGTCGTACCCGGCACGACAAGACGACGCGGTAGGTGTTTCGACTACTGCGGAGGAGTCCGTCGTCATGGCCTGGGTGGTTCTGATCGTCGCCGGAGTGCTGGAGACCGTGTGGGCGGTGGCACTGGAGGCGTCCAAGGGGTTCTCGCGGCTCGTGCCGAGCCTGGTGTTCGCGGTCGCGCTGGCGCTGTCGATGGGCGGGCTGGCGTACGCGATGCGCTCGATCCCGCTGGGCACGGGGTACGCGGTCTGGGTGGGCATCGGCGCGGTGGGCACCGCCGTGTACGGGATGGCGGCGATGGGGGACGCGGTGAGCGCGGCCCGGATCTCCTGCCTGGTGCTGATCCTGGCCGGAGTGGTCGGGCTCAAGGTGCTGCACTGAGGACCGGAGGCCGACCGGGGCCCGGGACCTCCGACGGAGGGGACGTTCCGACCAAAGGTCAGGATCAAAACGCGGCGACGGCACTTACCATGTCCGGGTGACCAGCACCTCCCAGGCCGAAACGGCAACCTCCGCGCCCCCTCTGCTCCCCCACGACGACGGCACCGGCGGGGTGCTCAGCGGCCCCTGGCGGGCGCTGACCCTGGGCATCGTGTCGGTGGTGCTGCTGCTGGCCTTCGAGGCGACGGCCGTGAACACCGCGATGCCGACGGCGGCCCAGCAGCTCGACGGCATCGGCCTGTACGCCTTCGCCTTCTCCGGGTACTTCACCACCACGCTGCTGGCGATGGTGGTCTCCGGCCAGTGGTGCGACCGCCGGGGCCCGCTGGTGCCGCTGTTCAGCGGCATCGCGGTGTTCGCCGCCGGACTGGTGACGGCCGGCACGGCGGTGAACATGTGGATGTTCGTCGCCGGCCGGGCGATCCAGGGGCTGGGCGGCGGCCTGGTGATCGTCGCGCTGTACGTGGTGGTCGGCCGGGCGTTCCCGGAGCGGCTGCGGCCGTCCGTGTTCGCGGCGTTCTCGGCGGCCTGGGTGCTGCCCTCGATCCTCGGCCCGGTGATCTCCGGCGCCGTGACCCAGCACCTCGGCTGGCGCTGGGTGTTCCTGGCCGTCCCGGCGCTGGTGCTGCTGCCGCTCGCCGTGATGGGCCCGGCGCTGCGCCGCGCGGAGCGGTCCCGGCCGCCGCTGCCGGCCGGCCCGTACGACTGGCGGCGCACCCGGGACGCGGCGATGGTCGCGGTCGGCGCGGCGCTGCTGCAGTACGCGGGCCAGCGCCTGGACGCGTGGGCGCCGCTGCCCGCCGCGGCGGGGCTCGCGCTGCTCGGCCCTGCGGCGCTGCGGCTGCTGCCGCGCGGCACGCTGCGGGCGGCGCGCGGACTGCCGACGGTGATCCTGCTGCGGGCGGTCGCGGCGGGCGCGTTCTTCGCCTCCGAGCTGTTCATCCCGCTGATGATGCAGACCCAGCGCGGCCTCTCGGTGACGATGGCGGGCCTGACGCTGGCCCCGGGCGGGCTGGCCTGGGCGTTCGGTTCCTGGCTGCAGGGGCGGCCGGGCGCGGACCGGCACCGGGCGGCGCTGATCCGGATCGGCTTCGTGTCGACGGCGGTCGCGGTCGGCGGCGCGGCGCTGGTGCTGTTCCCGGCGGTGCCGGTGTGGGTGACGGCCGTGTTCTGGGGCGTCGGCGGCGCCGGGATGGGCTTGGCGATCGCCAGCATCAGCGTGCTGATGATGAAGCTGTCGAAGCCGGAGGAGACCGGCGAGAACTCGGCCGCCCTGCAGCTGGGCGACGCCCTGGGCAACGTCCTGCTGACCGGCCTGGCCGGCGTCCTGTTCGCCGCCCTGGGCGGCGGCGCGGTCGGCGCGGCGGCCGACGGCGACCCGCTGCCGGCGGCGGCGTTCGCCGCGGTCTTCCTGACCATGCCGGTGGTCGCCCTGATCGGCGCGGTCCTCTCCGGCCGGGCCACCGCGAAGGCCGCGCCCTGAACGGACGCGGCCCGAACGGGCACGCCCTGAACGGACGCGCCCTGAACCGACGCGGCCCGAACGGTGCCGGAGCCGGTGGAGCAGGGGAGGGCTACTTGCCGCCCGCCACCGGCGGAGCGGACGCCGCACCGCCCGCCGGGGTGCCGGCGCCGCCGAGGTAGGCGTTCCAGCCGCCGGCCGGGGCCTGGCCGGGCGGGAGCGCCTGGAGCTTCTTGAGGACGGCCGGGTCCTGCGCGTCCAGCCACTCGACGAGCTGCCGGAAGGAGACCATCCGGACCTCCGGCTTGTCGGCGATCTGCTTGAGGGTCTCCTCGACGGCGTTCATGTAGATGCCGCCGTTCCACTGCTCGAAGTGGTTGCCGATGATGAACGGCGCCCGGTTGCCGTTGTAGGCGCGGTCGAAGCCGGCCAGGTACGAGTCGCGGGCCTGGGTCTGCCAGAAGGCCTGCCGGCCGGGGTCGCCCTTGGTGTTGTCGCCGGACTGGTTGTACATGATGTTGTAGTCCATCGAGAGCACCTGGAAGCTGTGCCCGGGGAACGGGATCGACTGCAGCGGCAGGTCCCACAGCGCGCCGCCGGCGAACTTCTGCGGCCACATCTGCAGGCCGCCGGGGCCCGAGCTGTCGTACTTCCAGCCGCGCTTGACGGCGGTCGGGAGCAGTCCGCGCTGGCCCTCCAGACAGGGGGTGCGGCCGCCGATCAGCTCCTTGCGGTAGTCGAAGGGCAGCGCGGGCAGGTCGGTGTTGCCGGTGTTGGTGCGCCAGTTCATCACGAAGTCCATGGCCTGCTGGATCTCGCTGTCCCACTCCTCGGGGGACCACCGCCCGCCGCCGTTGGCGCCGCAGAAGTGGCCGTTGAAGTGGGTGCCGATCTCGTGGCCCTCCAGCCAGGCCGCGCTGACCTGCTCGATGGTGGCCCGGATGTGCTGGTCGCTCAGGTAGCCGATGTCGGAGGCGCCGACGGGGTGCTGCGGCGGGTGGTACAGCGACTTCTTCGACTCGGGCAGGGTGTAGATGCCGCTGAGGAAGAACGTCATGGTGGCGTCGTGGTCCCGGGCGAGCTTCCGGAACCGGCTGAACAGCTGGTTGTCGAGTTCGCCGGCGCCGTCCCAGGAGAAGACCACGAACTGCGGGGGCCGCTGCCCGGCCTCCAGTGGGACGGCCTGCGGCTGGTTGGGCTGCGGGCCGGTGTCGGAGGTGGAGCCGTCGCCGATCAGGGTGGCGGGCGGCTTGGGCACGGCGCTGGGGCTGCCGTTCCCGGCGGAGCCGTCGGCCGGTGCGGGCGGGGCGGCGCTCCCGTTCCCGGAGGTGCTCGCGCAGCCGGCGGCGAGGGTGGCGGCGGTCGCCGCACCGGCGGCCAGCAGAGTCCTGCGGGAGAGGGCGTCCATGTCTCACATCCGTTCACCAGGGAGTAAGGGGAAGTCACCGGCCGGATGAACGGTCCATCAGATGGAATGGAGAGATGCGTCGTCCGGGGGAGTGGGCCTCAGCATGGCACGCGTCCGCACGTCGCGCCGGTAAGCACGGCCCGGGTACGGATGGACGGGGGACGCCGCGCCGAAACGCTCACCTGTTCGGCGCACCGGGCCGGGGCCGGGGCGCCGGCGGAGAGTTGACTTGGCGTCAGCGCACGCGCCCGGCAGGACCCGCACGACCGGCACGACCGGCACGCCCAGGACTGAACCAGGACCGAACCAGGAGCACGGAGGTCGCACCCGCCGATGTGGCAGCCGCTGATCGACGCCTACCGGGACCGGATCGTCGACACCGGACGGGAGCCGCTGTTCCTGCTGCTGCTCGGCCTGGTGCTGTCGTTCCTGTTCATCCGGCTCAGCACCCGGATGATCCGGGCCCGGGTCCGCTGGTGGCCGGGCAACGTCGCGCCGGGCGGGCTGCACATCCACCACGTGGTGTTCGGCCAGGCCCTGCTGCTGGTGTGCGGGGTGAGCGCGTTCGCGCTGCGCGGCGACGGCGGGGCCTGGTGGAACCTGCTCGGCTTCGGGTTCGGCGTCGGCGCGGGCCTGGTGCTGGACGAGTTCGCGCTGGTGCTGCACCTCAAGGACGTCTACTGGTCCACCCAGGGCCGCACCTCGGTGGACGCCGTCGTGCTCGCCGTCGCGATGATCGGCCTGCTGCTGGTCGGCGAGCTCCCGCTCGGCGGCTTCGTCCGGCACCCGGACGGGCCGACCCTGGCCGGGGCCGCCGGGCTGCTCGCGCTGGTGGTGGTCAGCCTGCTCAAGGGCAAGACCTGGACGGGGCTGCTCGGCATCATGCTCTGGCCGCTCGCCCTGGTCGGCGCCGTCCGGCTGGCCCGCCCGGCCAGCCCGTGGGCCCGCTGGCGCTACCGGGCCCGCCCCCGCCGGCTGGCCCGCGCCGAGCGCCGCGAGGAGCGGATCCACCGCCGCCTGGTCGCGGTGAAGACCGCCGCGTACGACCTGGTGGCCGGCAGCCCGGACGCCGACCCGGAGGCCGAGGCCGGGCCCGCGCCCGCACCCGTCGAGCCCGTCGAGCCCGTCCGGCCGGTCGAGGCGGTCGAGGCGGTCGAGGCGCCGGCCGTCCGGCCGCCCGCGCCCTGGCGGCTGCGCTGCGCCGGGTTCGCCGGGTGGTACCTGCGGGCCGCGACGGCGCTGAACCTGCTCGGCGCGCTGGTCGCCCCGTTCCGGGCGCAGGTCGAGCGGGCCGACCGGGGCGAGTACGTCACGCCGGTGCTGGTCACCTCCGGGTTCACCACCGCGCTGCTGGCCGGACTGCTCGCCGTGATGCTGCGCCGCCGCAAGCGCGCCGCCTGGATCGCCGCGCTGGCGCTCACCGCCGCGCACGCCGCCGTCCTCGCGTTCGCGCTGGCCCTCCCCGAGTACCGCGCCCACCCGTTCAACCTGGTCTCCGCCGGCCTCACCCTCGCCCTGCTGCTGGCGCTGTCGGCCGCCCGCCCGGTGTACCGGGTCCGCGGCGGCCGGGGCAACCCGCCGCTGGCCGCGGCCGTGCTGCTGCTCGGCGGGGCGCTGCTGACCGCCGCCGGGGCCGCCGCCGTCCGGCTCGCGCACACCGACGGGGTGCCCGGCTGGGGCGAGGCGGCCCGGTACGCCGTGCTGCGCCTGGTCACCGTCTCCGGAGTGGTCGAGGTCACCGGCGTGGACGTGCCGCGCTGGATCGACCTCGGCCTGAACCTGCTCGCCACCGCCCTGCTGCTGCTCACCCTGCGGATCCTGCTCCGCTCCCCGCACGGCGCCGAGTGGCAGACCCCCGAGGACGAACGCGCGCTGCGCCGCCTGCTGGCGCGGCCCGGCGGCGACTCGCTCGGCTACTTCGCGCTGCGCCGCGACAAGTCGGTGTGCTTCTCGCCCGGCGGCGAGGCCGCCGTCGCCTACCGGGTGGTCAACGGCGTGGCGCTGGCCTCCGGCGACCCGGTCGGCGACCCGGCGGCCTGGCCGCGGGCGATCGAGGAGTGGCACCGGCGGGCCCGCGCGCACGCCTGGGTGCCCGCCGTCACCGGCGCCGGCGAGCGGGCCGCCGCCGCGTACGCCCGGACGGCCGGACTGCGCGCGCTGCACCTCGGCGACGAGGCGGTGGTCGAGACGGCCGACCGCGCCCCGGCGGACCGCGAGCCGCCCGGCCCCCGGCGGACCCGCCACCGGCTGGCCCGGGCCGGGTACGCGGTGGTGCTGCGCCGCCACCGGGACATCCCGCCGGCGGAGTTCGCCGGCCTGGTCCGGCTCGCCGACGCCTGGCGGCACGGCCGCACCGAGCGCGGCTCCTCGATGGCGCTGGGCCGGCTCGGCGACCCGGCGGACGGCGACTGCCTGATCGCCGAGTGCCGCGACGGGGCCGGGCGGACGGCCGCGCTGCTGTCCTTCGTCCCGTGGGGCGCGGACGGCCTCTCGCTCGACCTGGTGCGCCGCGACCGGGAGTCCGACGACGGCCTGGCCGAGTACGCCGTCGCGGAGCTGCTCGACCGGGCCGGCGCGTGGGGGGTGGCCCGGGTGTCGCTGAACTTCACGGTGTTCCGCGAGGCGTTCGAGCCCCGGCTGGGCGCCGGGCCGGGCCTGCGGCTGTGGCGCGGGGTGCTGCGCTCGCTCTCCCGCTGGTGGCGGCTGGAGGACCGCTACCGGGCGAACGCCCGCCACCGGCCGCGCTGGGTGCCGCGTCACGTGCTGTACGAGAAGGCCTCCGAACTGCCCGCGATCGGCCTGGCCAACGCGCTGGCGGAGGGCTTCCTGACCCGCCCCCGGCTGGTCCGGGGCCGCCGCGACCGCCGCGGACGCTGACGGCGCGTCACCCGCCGTGCCCCCGGCCGCGTCAC
Organism: Kitasatospora sp. NPDC015121; assembly: GCF_055562955.1. Lineage (NCBI taxonomy): Bacteria > Bacillati > Actinomycetota > Actinomycetes > Kitasatosporales > Streptomycetaceae > Kitasatospora > Kitasatospora sp. NPDC015121. Next base: position 210,532 of record NZ_JBVHEH010000012.1, on the reverse strand, counting down.
CCGCCGCGTCACCCGTGCGGAAGCCGTGGGGTGCCGCGCTGCCGCCCGCCGGGTGAACTGGGCGGGTCGGGACGAGGGCCGGAGGACGTGGTGGGCGAGCGGAGCTGGACGGGTGCGGCGGCGGCCGCGACCGCCGTCCTCGCGGGGGCGTGGCTGCTGCACGGCGGACTGGCCGGCACGTTGCCGCCGGCGCCGCTCGCGGCCCAGGCGTACGACGGCACCCCGGTCGGCCCGGCCGTCCCCGCGCTGCCGCCCTCGCCGCCGGTGCGGGTGCGGATCCCGGTGCTCGGGGTGGACGCCCCGGTGGCCCGGCTCGGGCTGGACGGCGACGGCCGGCTGCAGCCGCCGCCCGCGGAGGACCGCAACCTGGCCGGCTGGTACCGGGACGGCGCCGCCCCCGGCTCCAGCGGGGCCGCGGTGCTGGCCGGGCACGTCGACAACGCGCACGGCCCGGCGGTGTTCTACCGGCTGGGCACGCTGCGCAAGGGCGACCAGCTGGAGGTCGACCGGGCCGACCGGGCCAGCGCCTGGTTCCAGGTCGACGGGGTGGAGGTCTACCCGAAGAGCGGGTTCCCGGACGGCAAGGTGTACGCGGCCACCCCGGACGCCCAGCTGCGGCTGATCACCTGCGGCGGCGGCTTCTCCCGGGACGGCGGCTACGACGCGAACGTGGTGGTCTACGCGCACCTGGTGCGGACCGCGAAGGCGTGACCGCGGAGGCCGGGCGGGGCAGGGCGGGGCGGGGCACGAGCGGCCGCCGTCCTGACGGAGCGTGAGGGGCGCGCCGCCAGGACGGCGGCCGGTCAGGCCAGCAGCTCGGCGAGCGCCCGGTCGCAGTCCAGGTGGCGCAGCTCCTGGCCCTCGGGCACCACCAGGTAGCTGTGCCACAGGAAGCGGCGCAGCTCGGCGCGGTCGAACTGGAGCAGCGCGACGCCCTCGGGGGAGCGCAGCTCGACCATGGTGCGCTGGCCGAGCGCGGGGCGGACGTGCACGTCGCCCTCGCCGCTGGGCAGGTCGAGGCCGGCCGCGAGCAGCTGGCGGGCGAACACCCACTCGACCCCGTCGCCGGCCTCGGCGGCCAGCTCGGCCGGGGCGTCCGCCGGCCCGTCCAGCGGTGCGTCCAGCGGGTCGGTGTCCGGGTCGACGGCCTCCAGGGCGTACTCCGCGGGGAAGACCATCCGCACCGCCAGCGGGTCGTCGGCGCCGTACCGCAGGGTGACCCGCAGCAGCGCGGAGCGGTGGGTGCTGACGACGAGTCGGGCGTGCGCGGTCTGCTCGACCGGTGGGGGCGCTGCGAACACGGCGGTGTCCTCCCGAGAGTGCGAACGTGTGCGGGGGCGACCGGCGTCGCCCCCCTGTGGAAGAAGAGTCACGAGTGACAGGTGCGATTACACCGGTTCTGCGACTCCGTTGGTGATCTGCGTCACACCAGGATGGACCAATCCGGGCATTCCGGGCCAGTGGCATGGGCATTCCATGGGCAGCGGAGGGGCGCCCCGGGCAGGATCTCGGAAGCCGCGCGGGCCCCCACATTCACCCGTTCGGCGACCTCAGGGGAGGGCCGAGACCATCGAGGAACGAGTGCGGACGGCCGGGCGGAGCCCGCTCGCCGCGTACACCGAGCTGTACCGGGTGCACCACCACGGCCTGCTGCGGTACGCCAGCGGCCTGACCGGCGGCGACCGCTGGCGGGCCGAGGACCTGGTCGCCGAGGCGCACCTGCGGGTGTGGCGGCGGCTCGCCGCCGGTCACCGGATCGAGGACCCGCGGGCCTACCTGGCCACCACCGTCCGGCACCTGGCCGCGGCGCCGGTGCGCGAGCGGGCCGCCGGGGAGCTGCCCGCCGAGGACGGCGCGGCGGCCGCCGACCCGGCGCCCCGGGTGGCCGAGACCGACCGGATGCGCGGGCTGCTCGCCCAGCTGCCCGAGCGCTGGGCGCAGGCGCTGTGGCTGTCCGAGGTCGAGGGCCTGCCGCCCGGCGAGGTCGGCGACCGGCTCGGGATGGGCCGGGGCGCCGCCGCCGTGCTGCTGCACCGGGCCCGCGAGGGCCTGCGGCTGGCCTACCTGCGGGCCTACCCGGGCGCCCCGCGCGACCCCGGCTGCTCCGGGCACTGGGCGGCGCTGGCCGGCCAGGCCCGCGGCCGGGCCGGGCGGCGGGTCCAGCGGCACCTGGCGGACTGCGCCGACTGCCGGGGTCGGCTCGACCTGCTGCGCCGGGTCAACCTGCGGCTGGTCGGCCTGGCGGGCAGTGCGGCGGCGCTGGCGGCCGCGCTGTTCTGCGCCCCGTTCGACCCGGCGGAGCGCCGGCAGGCGGTCGCGGCCGCCGCCGCGGGCTGCGAGGTGCGCTACCGGGTCACCAGCGAGACCGACGACCGGTTCACCGCCCGGATCTCGCTGCGCAACACCTCCGACCGCCCGGTGGCCGGCTGGACCCTGCGCTGGCCGCTGCCGGCCGGCGAGCACCTGCTGGCGGCCTGGCCGGGCACCGGCGAGGGCTACGAGGAGCGGTCGGGCGGCGCGGTGATCCGCGACGTCGGCTGGAACGCCCTGCTGCCGCCCGGGGCGACCGCGGTGACCGGTTTCACCGGCAGCTGGACGAGCCCGCACCCGGTGCCGGAGTCGATCACGCTGAACGGCCGCCCGTGCCGCGTGAAGGTGTGGTGACAGTCCTACGAACGGAGTGGGACACCCGCCACAGAGGCGTGCCGCGGCGGCCGTCCGGGTGTCGGGAGGGGCTAGGCTGGGCGGGTTCCACGACCGCCCGCCGCCCGCGGGGGAAGGGCCGCACATGGGCCCTGACCTGCGACGACCCCGTTCGGAGACCGTGACTACCGCCGCCTCCTCCTCGATGGCCCCGCTGTTCTCGCACGTAGACGGCGCCCACCCCCGCCCGAGCGGCACCTCCGCCGCCGCGCACCTCTCCCCGGCCTTCCCGGGCCGTGCCCCCTGGGGCACCGCCGCCAGCCTGCGGGCCTGGCAGCAGGGCGCGCTGGACCTCTACATCGAGAAGCAGCCCCGCGACTTCCTGGCGGTCGCCACCCCGGGCGCCGGCAAGACCACCTTCGCCCTGACCCTGGCGTCCTACCTGCTGCACAACCACCTGGTGCAGCAGGTCACCGTGGTCGCGCCCACCGAGCACCTGAAGAAGCAGTGGGCCGAGGCCGCCGCCCGGATAGGGATCCGGCTCGACCCGGCGTACTCCTCGGGCCCGCTCTCCAAGGACTACCAGGGCATCGTGGTCACGTACGCGGGCGTCGGGGTCAACCCGATGCTGCACCGCAACCGGACCGAGGCCCGCAAGACGCTGGTGATCATGGACGAGATCCACCACGCTGGCGACTCCAAGTCCTGGGGCGAGGCCTGCTTCGAGGCCTTCGAACCGGCCACCCGCCGGCTCGCCCTCACCGGTACGCCGTTCCGCTCCGACACCAACCCGATCCCGTTCGTCCAGTACGAGGCGGGCGGCGACGGCCTGCGCAAGTCGGTCGCCGACTACACCTACGGCTACGGGCACGCGCTGGCCGACCACGTGGTCCGCCCGGTGATCTTCCTCAGCTACTCCGGCAACATGCGCTGGCGCACCAAGGCCGGCGACGAGCTGGAGGCCCGGCTCGGCGAGCCGATGACCAAGGACCTGATCGCCCAGGCCTGGCGCACCGCGCTCTCCCCGCAGGGCGAGTGGATCCCGGCGGTGCTGCAGGCCGCCGACCGGCGGCTGACCGAGGTCCGCAAGGCCATCCCGGACGCTGGCGGCCTGGTGATCGCCACCGACCAGACGGTGGCCCGGGCGTACGCCAAGATGCTGCGCGAGATCACCGGCGAGAAGGTCGCCCTGGTGCTCTCCGACGAGGCCGAGGCCTCCCAGCGGATCTCCGACTACGCCGAGGGCACCTCGCGCTGGATGGTCGCGGTCCGGATGGTGTCCGAGGGCGTCGACGTGCCCCGGCTGTGCGTCGGCGTGTACGCCACCTCGATCTCCACCCCGCTGTTCTTCGCCCAGGCCGTCGGCCGCTTCGTGCGCGCCCGCAAGCGCGGCGAGACCGCCTCGGTGTTCCTGCCGACCATCCCGATGCTGCTCGGCTTCGCCAACGAGATGGAGCTGCAGCGCGACCACGTCCTGGACCGGCCGAAGAAGGAGGGCGAGGGCCTGTTCGACGAGGAGGACCGGCTGCTCGCCGAGGCCGAGAAGGCCAACGACGGGGCGGACACCGGGACCGAGGAGTTCTCCTACGAGGCGCTGGGCAGCGACGCGGTCTTCGACCGGGTGCTGTACAACGCCATGGAGTTCGGCATGCAGGCGCACCCCGGCAGCGAGGAGGAGGAGGACTACCTCGGCATCCCGGGCCTGCTCGAACCCGACCAGGTGCAGATGCTGCTGCAGAAACGTCAGCACCGGCAGATCCAGCGCTCCAAGGCCAAGCCCGCCGAGGAGGCCGACCTGCTCGAACTCCCGGCCGACGAGCGCCCGGTGGTCACCCACCAGGAGCTGCGCGAACTGCGCAAGGAGCTGAACGCGCTGGTCGCCGCCTGGCACCACCGCACCGACCAGCCGCACGGCAGCATCCACAACGAGCTGCGCCGGCAGTGCGGCGGGCCGCTCACCGCGCAGGCCACCGCCAACCAGCTCAAGGCCCGGATCGGCCGGATCCGGGAGTGGGCCAACCAGGGCTGACCGGCCCGGGGCCCGGCGCCGACTCCCCTGCGGGAGGGCCCCGGTAGGACCGGGGCCGGGCCTCCGCCGGGCCTCCGCCCGGGCCCCCGCCGGGCCTCCGCCCGGGCCCCCGCCGGGCCTCCGCCCGGGCCCCCGCCGGGCCTCCGCCCGGGCCCCCGCCGGGCCTCCGCCCGGCCCCCCGCCGTCCCCCTGCCGGACCTTCGCGGAGGAAGTGTGGAGACATTAGGTCGTACGATCCGCTAATCTTCCGCGTGCCGGTGCTGGGGGGCCACGACGCGTGGATGCGCCTCGGCACGCGGCCGACCTGCCGGCCGTGCCGCCCCGAGCGGTGCGCCGGATCCCGCGTTTTCCTGAGGAGCCCCACCGTGGCGTACCCGGCGTACCCGCCCCAGCAGCAGCCCCAGCCCCAGTGGTCCGACAAGTCGAAGGTCACCGCGGGTCTGCTGCAGATCTTCCTCGGCGGCTTCGGCGTCGGCCGCTTCTACACCGGCCACATCGGCATGGCCATCGGCCAGCTGCTCACCTGCGGCGGCTTCGGCATCTGGTCGCTGATCGACGGCATCCTCTTCCTGACCAGCGACAACCGCACCGACTCGCAGGGTCGCGTGCTGCGCCCCTGACGTGTTCGGCGCACCGGTCGGCCGGCACCCCCGTCCCGCGGAAGACCGCGACGGGGGTGCCGGCCGTCGGCGTCTCCCGGGCCTGCCCCGGCACCCGCTGGCCGGGCCGCTCGGCCTGCTCGGCGCGGGCCTGGCCGGCTGCGCCTACCTCTACACCCGCGATCCGCACCTGCCCGGCCAGTGGCTGCCGTTCTGCCCGTGGCGCCGGGTGACCGGCCTGCAGTGCCCCGGCTGCGGCGGGACCCGGATGGCGTACGACCTGCTGCACGGCGACCTGCTCGCCGCCTGGCACGACAACGCCGCCCTGCTGCTGGCCGTCCCGTTCGTCGCCGCCTGGTACGCGGTGCGGCTGCGGCATGGGCTGGCCGGACGGTACTGGAAGCTGCGGATGGACCGGCGCGCGGTGGCGGCGCTGCTGGGCGGCGCCGTGCTCTGGACGATCGGCCGGAACCTGCTCTGAGCGGGCCCGGCCGGCGGGCCGCCCGCCCGGGCCGGCGGTCAGATAGCGGACACCGCGGCCGCCGGGGCGCGAATTATGAGCGCCTTATCCGTTTTTTCATCACGAGTTCCCATCGATGATGACCGAATTCGGGACAACCACTTCCACCCGGGCGCCCCCGTTCATTAACGTCTTCCCACATTCGTCCGAGCCCCACCCACCGGCCCGGGCGGGTGCCGCGGAGCCCCGCGCCCTGTCGACGTCGCCGAGGCCGGACTCCCGCGCTGGACACCCTTCCCGCGCGCGATCAATTCCGGTGCGGCCCAAGGCAGTTGTGTCGTAGGGTCGGACTCGCCGCGGAAAGGACCTGGCGCCTCGTGACTGCTGAGACCTCCCAGACCCTGGACAGAGGTGTCCGGGTACTGAAACTGCTCGCCGACTCCGAGCGCGGGCTGACGGTGACCGAACTGGCCGCCCGGCTGGCCGTGAACCGCACGGTCGTCTACCGGCTGCTCGCCACCCTGGAACAGCACGGGCTGGTCCGCCGGGACATCGGCGGCCGGGCCCGGGTCGGCCTCGGCGTGCTCCGGCTCGCCCACCGCGTCCACCCGCTGCTGCGCGAGGCCGCGCTGCCCGCGCTGCGCTCGCTCGCCGAGGACCTGGGCGCCACCGCCCACCTCACCCTGGTCGACGGCAACGAGGCGCTGGCCGTCGCCGTGGTCGAACCGACCTGGACGGACTTCCACGTCGCCTACCGCACCGGCCTGCGCCACCCGCTCTCCGAGAGCGCGGCCGGCCGGGCCATCCTGGAGGCCCGCAGCTTCCCCGGCCAGCGCCGCCCCGAGCAGGGCTGCGTGATCACCCGGGCCGAGGAGCAGTCCGGCGCCAGCGGCGCCGCCGCCGCGCTGATCGGCCTCAGCGGCATCGAGGGCAGCGTCGGCGTGGTGATGCTCAACGGCCTGGTGCCCGAGCGGGTCGGCCCGCGGGTGATCGAGGCCGCCACCGAGGTCGCCGACGCGCTGCGCTGAGCCCGCCGCCGCACCGGGCCGGGCCCGCCGCCGCACCGCGTCGGGCCCACCGCACCGTGCCGGGCCCGCGCGGGTGCCGTCGTGTGTTTGGATGCGGGGGTGCCTTCTCGGAACCTGCCCCCGGCCCTGACCTCCCCGCGCAGCCGCGCCCTCGCGCTGTGCGCGCTGCCGGTGCTCGCGCTGTTCGCGGTGGCCGCGTTCGTGCCGCTGCCCTACACGCTGGAGTCGCCCGGCGACACCGCCGACACCCTGGGCGCGTACGGGGGCGCCCAGGTGATCACGGTCAGCGGGGTGCCGCAGCGGCAGACCACCGGACAGCTGCGGGTGGTCACCGTCAGCGCCACCAACCCGGACGTGCGCAACTCCCTGTGGGACGCGCTGTCGGCCTGGGTCGACCCGAAGCGGGCCGTGGTGCCCACCGACGAGGTCTACCCGCAGGGCGACCCGCGGAAGGCCGACGAGGCGACCGAGCGGCAGATGACGGAGTCCCAGGACAGCGCGACGCTGGCCGCGCTGAACTACCTGCACCTGTCGCCGGACCAGGTGAAGGTGACCGTCGACCTCGGCGAGATCGGCGGCCCGAGCGGCGGCCAGATGCTCGCGCTGGGCATCATCGAGAAGATCGCCGGCGACGGCCGGGGCGGCGGGCTGACCGGCGGGCGGGACGTGGCCGGCACCGGCACGATCGACCCGGACGGGCGGGTCGGCCAGGTCGGCGGCATCCCGCTGAAGACCCAGGCGGCGCGCGCGGCCGGGGCCACGGTGTTCCTGCTGCCGCGCAGCGAGTGCGCGCAGGGTCGGGTCAACACCCCGGACGGGCTGCAGCTGATCCCGGTGGACACCCTCTCCGACTCGGTCGCCGCGCTCCAGGCGCTGAACGACGGAGCGGCCGTACCGCACTGCTGACACCCCGTCGCCGTCGCGCGGGGCAGGTGGGACCGGGCGTGGCACCCCCGTGCGCCCGGCCCTCGGGCAGGTCGTCCCCCGGACGGCGTGCGGCCTACGGGCCGAACGCGGCGGCCACCAGGTCGTCCCCGACCCGGACCCGCAACTGCGCGGCGACCTGCGGTAAGCGGTGCGCCTGGGACATCGGCAGTGCCACCGCGACCGCGGCCAGCCCGCTGCCCAGCACGATCGGGACCGCCGCCCCGGCCGTGCCCAGCGCGTACTCCTGGTACTGGGTGATCGGCGCGGCCCGCTGCGGCCCGTGCCGGGGCAGCAGCGGCAGGTGGGCGGGGTCGCGCAGGGTGTACGGGGTGAACGGGACCATCGGGTAGCGGTGCAGGTGGGTCCGCCGCTCCTCGGCGGACATCAGGGCCAGCAGGGTCTTGCCGGCCGCGTGGGCGTGCGCCCCGGCGTGGAAGTGCCGGGGGTCGGCGGTCGGGGCGCCGGGGGCGGCCGCCGCGGCGACCAGCTCGACCTCGCCGTCCTTGTAGCGGGCGAAGTGCACGGCCGCCGCCAGCTCGTGGGCGATCCGGCCGAGCAGCCGGTCGAACCGGGACCGGTCGGCCGCCGGGCTCTCGGCCCGGCTCAGCCCGGACACCGCGGGCCCGGTGCGGTACAGGCCCTCGCGGCGCTCCAGGTAGCGGTCGTGCACCAGGGTGCGCAGCAGGTGGTAGGTGGTGCCGAGGGCCAGTCCGGTGTCCCGGGCGAGCTGCTTGGCGGTGGCGCCCGACGGGTACCGGGCGGCGGCCTCCAGCAGCCGCAGGGCCCGCTGCGCGGAGGCGATCAGGGTGGTCGGGGCCTCGGTGGCCCGGCTCATGGCCGGCCCCCTCGGGGTCCAACGTCCGTGCGGTGGCACGGGGTTGACGGCGGGGAAGCCGGCGGGCACTCGGCGAGTGCGGTCCGTATGCTCATGGCAGCGATCTTTGCGTGCACAGTCGAAAGGCATATGCCAAAAATCGGTCGATGTCGGGAGGCGCGCCCGGCGGACCTGCGGCGACCCGGCTCAGGGGCCGGTTCCGGCCGCCTGCTCCACCAGCGGGAGGATCCGGAACGGCACCGGGTTCTCCAGCGCGATCGCGGTGGACGCCCGGACGATCCCGTCGAAGCCCACCACCCGGTCGATCACCCGCTGCAGGTCCGCGTTCGACCGGGCCACGATCCGCACCAGCATGTCCCCGTGGCCGGTGATGGTGTGCAGCTCCAGCACCTCCGGCACCGCCGCCAGGTGCGCCCGGACGTCCGCGCCCTGGCCCTGCGAGATCTCCAGCGTCGCGAACGCCGTCACCGGGTAGCCGAGCGCCGCCGGGTCCACCTGCGGGCCGAACCCGCCGATCACCCCGCGCGCCTGCAGCCGGTCCAGCCGGGCCTGCACCGTGCCGCGCGCCACCTGCAGGCGGCGCGAGCACTCCAGCACGCCGATCCGCGGCTCCTCGGCGAGCAGCCGGATCAGCTTTCCGTCCAGCGCGTCGATGGCGTCGGGCTGCGGGGGCACGGGGCGGCTCCGGGGGTGGTGCGGGCGGGCGGGGCGTCGAGCGACATTGTGCGGCCGACCCGGTCCGCGCGTCAGCCCGGAGCGGCGGCCCGGACCGGCCGCGCGGTGCGCGCGCGGCCGGTCAGTTGCCGATGACGGCGGTCTGCACGTCCGGCTCGTGCCCGTTCCAGGACACGATCACCGAGGAGACCCGGTCGCCCTTGGAGAAGTCCACCCGCAGCCACTGGTCGCCGTGCCAGACCTGCATCGACCAGCCCGCCTCCGGGACCGCCGACACCAGCCGGGCCTCGGTGGGCCGCTGGTCGAGCGCGACCCGGCCGCCCAGCACCGGGTAGCTGTGCACCGTGCTGGGCGGGGTGCCGGCGACGCTCTTCCGGGTCGGCGTGCCCGCGGGGGAGGACGCCCCGGTGCCGGTGCCGGTGCCGGTGCCGGTGCCGGTGCTCGTGCCCGCACCCGTGCCGCCGCCCGTCCCCGTTCCCGCTCCCGTCACCGTGCCGGTGCCGGCCGACGGCGTCGGGTCCGGGCTGGGGGCCGCCGCCGAGGGCGGCGGATCGCTCGGGGGAGGCGGCGGGCTGTCCGTCCCCGCCGGCTTGGTGGAGGCCACCGAGGGCAGCTGTATCGCCGCCGGCTGCTCGAACACCGTGTCGACGAGCACCGCGTGCACGCCGAGCCAGGACAGCGCCACCGCCGCTCCGGTAGCCGCCGTCCAGGCGCCCAGTTGAACCAGTCCGCTCCGCATCGCGGGCCCATCCTGCCGTACGAAGGTCACAACCAGGTCAGCGGGCCGGGGAATCCGCAGAAACCTTGTGGAAAAAGAGCGCCCAGCTTCAGGGAAGCTCAAGCTTCTGCCCGCTCCGCCCGCGGACGAACCCCCCGAGGTACAGACCAGTCCGCCGCGATGCCGTACCGTGCAGCCCCATGGCAACAGTGCTTGTGGTCGAGGACGACCCCTTTGTGCGTTCCGCCCTGATCCGCCATCTGGCCGACACCGGCCACGCCGTGCGCTCCGTCGGCACCGCGCTGGAAGCCCTGCGCGAAGTCGCCCAGGTCGGCTGCGACCTGGTGGTCCTCGATCTGGGCCTGCCCGATCTGGACGGCAGCGAGGCGCTCAAGATGATCCGCGGTCTGACCAACGTCCCGGTGATCATCTCCACCGCGCGGGACGACGAGGCGGAGATCGTCCGGCTGCTGAACGACGGCGCCGACGACTACCTGGTGAAACCTTTCTCCGGTGAGCACCTCACCGCCCGGATGGCCGCCGTCCTGCGCAGACTGGGCGGCGGCGCCCTGATGGCCCCGCAGATCCTCCGGGTCGGCGGCCTCGCCATCGACCCGCAGCGCCGCGAGGCCCTGCTGGACGGGCAGCGACTGGACCTCACCCGCCGGGAGTTCGACCTGCTGGCCTTCCTGGCCGCCCGCCCCGGCGTGGTCGTCCCGCGCAAGGAGATCCTCGCCGAGGTGTGGCGGCAGACCTACGGGGGGGACCAGACCATCGACGTCCACCTGTCCTGGCTGCGCCGCAAGCTCGGCGAGACCGCCTCCAACCCGCGCTACCTGCACACCGTGCGCGGCGTCGGCGTCCGGCTGGAAGCCCCCGACGGACCGGTCGGGTGACGACGTGAAGCGCATCCTCCGCTCGCTGCGCTGGGCGATGGTCAAGGCCGCCATCGCCGGCACCGTCATGGTCGCGCTGGCCTTCCTCATCCCGCTCGGCCTGATGGTCCAGCAGACCGCCCGCGACCGGGCGTTCACCGCCGCCGAACGACAGGCCGCCGCCCTCGGCCCGGCCCTGGCCATCACCACCGACCAGCAGGCCGTCGCCAAGGCGATGGCCTCCACCGACGCCGGCACCCGGGACCGGCTCGCCGTCCACCTGCCCGGCGGCATCACGGTCGGCCCGGCCCGGACCGACAACGACCAGCCGCCGCCCAGCACCGACAAGCAGGGCTCCACCCCCACCGTCCGCTCCGGCACCGCCCGGGTGGCCGGCGGCTACGTGCTGCTGCAGCCCGTCGCCGTCGACCGGGGCGGGATCGCCATGGTCGAGGTGTTCATCCCGAACGCCGACCTGTCGCGCGGCGTCGGCACCGCCTGGCTGGTGCTCTCCGGCGTCGCGCTCGCCCTGGTCGCGGTGTCCGTCGCGGTCGCCGACCGGATGGGCACCCGGATCATCCGCTCCGCCCGCCGCCTCGCCACCGCCGCCCGCTCGCTCGGCTCCGGCAACCTCTCCGTCCGGGTCCCGGTCGAGGGACGCGAGGCGGCGGGCGCGCCCGAGGAGCTCCGGGAGGCCGCCTACGCGTTCAACGCGATGGCCGACCGGGTCGTCCACCTGCTCGCCGCCGAACGGGAGCTCGCCGCCGACCTGTCCCACCGGCTGCGCACCCCGCTCACCGTGCTCCGGCTCAACGCCGCCGCGCTCGGCCAGGGCGACGCCGCCGACGCCACCCGGCACGCCGTCTCCCAGCTGGAGCGCGAGGTCGACCAGATCATCCGCACCGCCCGCCGCCAGCCCGAGGACGCCCCGCCGGTGATCCTCGGCTGCGACGCCGTCGAGGTGCTCCGCGACCGGGTCGCGTTCTGGTCCGCGCTCGCCGAGGACGAGGGACGCCCCTGGCGGCTGGCCGGCGACGACGCGCCCGCGCCCGTCCCGGTGCAGCGCGGCGACCTGGCCGCCGCCGTCGACGCGCTGCTCGGCAACGTCTTCCGGCACACCGCCGTCGGCACCGCCTTCTCCGTCGACCTGCTCGCCACCGAGGACGGCGTCATCGTCCTGGTCGGCGACGCCGGCCCGGGCTTCACCGACCCGGCCCCGGCCATCCGCCGAGGCGCCGGACACGGCGGCGAGGGCTCCACCGGCCTCGGCCTGGACATCGTCCGCAAGCTCGCCGAGGGCACCGGCGGCGAGGTCGTGCTCGGCCGCTCCGCCGTCCTCGGCGGCGCCGAAATCACGGTGCGGATCAACACCCGCACCGAGGTCGAACTGCCCAAGCAACAGCGCCGCCGGGCGATCCGGCCGGCCCGCAGGGACTGAGCGGGACCGAGGCGACCGATGCCGGCACAGGAGCTGTTACCGCGGGGGCGACAGCTCGGTGTCGCTCCTCTCCCTTAAATACGTCCTAGGCCGGGCTCAACGCTGACTCATGCCGCCCCGGGGCGGCCGATCGGGCCCGCCGCCCCGGATAGCGTCGGCCGACACCGGGAGGCGCGCGGCCCCGGAGACCGCCGGGCCGCACCGCGAGGCGGAGCCGGGACCGGGACCGCCGGGTCGCACCGCGAGCCGGAAGCGGAACCGCGACCCCCGGCAGCACCGTCCGACCGCCGCGACGGCACGGCACCCGCCGGCCGCCCCGGACCGCGGTCGCCCCGGGCCGGGACCGGACGGCCGACCGCTCTCCCCGGCGGCCGGCCGCCCGCCCCAGGAGGGGAGCCCGGGACGACCGCGAGCGGTGGCGTCCGCCGACCGTTCGGGTAGTGTCGGCTGCTGGCCCAGCGCAGGTCGACGGCGGACGGAGCAACACAGTGAGCACGGTGCAAGCGGAACGCGGCACGCCCCCCGGCAGCCCCGACCGGCCGCCCGTCCCGGCCTGGAAGCGCGCCCTGACCGCCCCCGGCCGACAGGCCGCCGCGGCCGCCGACGCCCTGCGCGCCGCCCCCCGGCGCCCGCTGCTGCTGGCCGGCGGGCTCGCCCTGGTCTCGCTGCTCACCTACGCGGTCGTCCGGCACTTCGTCCACACCTCGATGGTCGACATGATCGTCTACCGGGCCGAGGGCGCCGCCGTCGCGAACGGCGAGGACCTGTACGCGCTGCGGGTCACCCAGTGGAACCTGCCCGCGACCTACCCGCCGTTCGCCGCGATGCTGTTCGTGCCGACCACCTGGTTCGGCGTCCCCTTCCTGCGGGTCGCCGTCACCGCCGGGAACCTGCTGCTGCTCGGCACCCTCGCCCACCTCTCCTTCAAGCTGGTCGGCTGGCCCCGCCGCGACCTGCGGCCGATCGGCGTGGTGCTGGTCACCGGCCTCGGCGTCTGGCTGGAGCCGGTCTTCACCACCCTGCGCTACGGCCAGATCAACCTCGCGCTGGCCTGCCTGATCCTCTGGGACCTCACCCGCCCCGACTCCGCCCGCAGCAAGGGCCTCGCCATCGGCATCGCCGCCGGCATCAAGCTCACCCCCGGCCTGTTCGCCGTCTACCTGCTGATCACCGGCCGGGTCCGGGCCGCCTTCGTGGCCGGCGCCACGTTCGTCGGCACCTTCCTGATCGGCGCGCTGGTGCTCCCGGACGCCACCCGCGGCTTCTGGACGACGTACATGTTCGACTCCAGCCGGGTCGGCAGCACCGTCATCGTCGACAACCAGTCGCTGCGCGGCCTGGTCGCCCGGCAGATGCACATCGAGAACCCCGGCACCGTCGCCACCCTGCTCGGCGTCCTGGTCGCCGCCGCCGGACTCTCCGTCGCCGTCTGGGCGCACCGCAGCGCCCGCTGGTCGCCGCGCGCCGACGCCTGGAGCGTGTGCACCGCGCTGGTCACCGCCGTCCTGGTCTCCCCGATCAGCTGGACCCACCACTGGGTGTGGTGCGTCCCCGTGCTGGTGCTGCTCGCCGCCGAGGCCGCGCACGAGCAGTCCCGCCCGGCCGCCGTCCGCCGCCTGCGCTGGCGGCCGATCTTCGGCCTGACCCTGGTCGGCTTCCTGTCCTTCTCGATGTGGACCGTCCCGCACAAGGGCGACCTCGACCTGCACCTCTCCCTGCTCAAGCAGGTCCCGGCGGGCGTCTACCCGCTGATCGGACTCTGCTTCCTCGCCGTCGCCGCGCTCCGGGTCCGCTCCCGGCGCCGCGCGGCCGGCGCCCCGCTGGTGCGCGTCCCCGCCCCGCGCACCGACGTGGACGGGCTCGGCAGCACCGGCGCGCAGAAGGCCCCCGCGGCCCGCTGAGCGTCCCGGCCCGCCGCGACCCGCCGGGCCGCTCCGCCCGCCACGGCCTCCGGGCGTCCGCCGGGCCGCCCCGAGGGCGGACGTCCCGGCGGCCGGGTCGACCCCGCCAGGGCCCGCGCCGCCCCGGTGCCGGGCGCTGTTCGTACGCTGCTCCGCCCCCGCCCCCGCGCCCGTGAGCGGGCCCGCGCCCGGGCCCGCGCCGCGCGCCCCCTCACGCCAGCAGCTCCGCCAGTGACCCGTCGAGGTCCATGGTCTCCAGCTCCGCCCCCGGCGGCACCAGCCGGTGCGCCCGCTCCAGCCAGGCCGCCACCGTCGGCAGCGGCGCCTCCAGCAGCGCGTCGCCCGCCGGCGAGCTCAGCGCCATGCAGAGCACGCTGCGCCGCCCCGAGCGGGTCGGCCAGATCCGCACGTCGCCCTGCCCGCACGGCCGGAACGTCCCCTCCACCAGCAGCTCGCGGGCGAACACCCAGGTCACCGGCGTCCCGCTGTCCAGGTGGAAGGTCACGTACACCGCGAACGGGTCGTGGCTCCCGTACGACAGCCGGGCCGCCACCGGGACGCTGCGCTCCGGTGACAGCACCAGGTTCAGCTCCAGCTCCTGCTCCACCACTCCGGTCGACTGTCCGGCCATCGCCCTCACCCTCTCCGCCACGCGGGGCCGCCCTTCGGCCCCGCACCAGCCAAGAGCGCGGCCGCCGCGGACTCTTACACGGGTTGCCCGAGATTCCGCGGAACTTTTTTCGGCAGAACCTTTTCCGCCCCGCCCCGGTTGTTCCGGGCAGGGTTCACCGGAACGCGGGTCCCCCGATCCGCCGCCACCCGACCGCCTGACCACCCGACTGCCCAACCGCCTGACCACCCGACCGCCCGACCACCCGACCGTGTCCGGAACGGCTCCGCCGTCCCGGGCGCACCTGCCGTACCACGTGTCTCCGCCCGTTTCACGAGTTCCGGTGAACCAGGGGGACGAGGTCGTCCGAGGCACTACCCTTTGTGACTGCCCGGCGACTCTCCGCCCGCGGCTCCCCCACGCACGTCCGCAGACCCGCACGCCGCGGTGCCGGTACGAAGGAAGACGCGACGCAATGACGGACCGGCCCTCCACCGCAGGCTCGACCCTCGGCGCGACCCTGGCCGGGGAGGCCGGAGCACCCGGCTACTACCCCGACCCCTCGGTGCCCGGCTTCATCCGCTACTGGGCCGGCCACGCCTGGGTCCCGGGCACCAGCCGTCCCGCCCCCGGCCCCGGCGAACCGCTCGACCCGCCGCGCTTCGTCGCCCGCTACCTCACCGCCCCGCCCTACACCCTCCCGCCCGGCCTGGTCCCCGCCCCCGCCGAGGCCGCCGCGCCGCTGGTCGAGACCGGCCCCATCTACCTGGACGAGACCGGCGCCCAGACCGTCTTCACCATGCCCGTCCACCCCGAGCCGCCGGGCGGGCCCGCACCGCAGCCGGGGGCCGGGGCCGGGGACGCGTCGGAGCCGGCCTCCGAGCCCGTCGGGGAGCTGGCGGTCCGCCCGCGCGGCGGGCCGGCGGTGCTGCGCCCCGTCGAGGCGGCGCCGTGGGCGGTCACCGGGAACGGGCTGCAGCCGGTCGCGGCCGAGTCCTGGGCCACCACCGCCGCGCTGCACCTCGGCACCGGCGCCGGCGGCGGCATGCCGGCCGGTGCGGTCGTCGCGCCGCGCAAGGGGCGGGAGCGGCGGGAGGCCCGGGAGGTGGCGGCGGCGGTCCGGCCGCTGGAACTGCCCGCGCCCGCCGGGGGGCCGGAGCCGCTGTCCGAGCCCGAGTCCGAGCCCGAGTCCGTGTCGCTGTCCGGACCCGAGCCCGAGGCGGTGTCGGTGCCCCGACCCGCGCAGCCGCTGGGCGGAACGCCCTGGCACGGGGTGGTCGGTGGCTCGGTGGGCCTGTCCGCCGCGCCGGAGGCGCTGTTCGAGCCGGTGGGCCCGGAGGCGGAGCCGTCGGGGGCCGATCCCGGCTCGGGGTGGCGGGCCGACCCGCGGGCGCAGCGTGGGCTGATGGAGACCGGTGGGGCCCCGCGCTGGGTGTCCTGGGGCGTCGAGCCGGAGCCGGAGCAGGGGGCGGAGGCGGAGTCCGAGGCGTCCGCGCCCGCGTCCGCGGTGGTCGAGGCGCCGGTCGCGGCTCCGGCCCGGAGCGGGCCCGAGGCCGAGCGTCCCGGACGGGAGCCGCGGACGGCGCACGTCACCAGCGAGCGGGTCCGCCCGCCGCGCGGGCCCGAGGCGTCGACCCCCGCCGCCACCGCTCCCGCCGCCCCCGCCGCCCCTGCCCCCGCCGCTGCCGCGCGGAAGCGGCGCGCGGCGGCCCCGGCGCCCGTGCCGGCCGGGGTGGGCGCGCGGGCGTTCGCGTGGCTGGTGGACGGGACGGTCGCGGTGGTGGTCGGCGCGGCCGCCGCGGTGCCGCTGGTCGGGGCGGTGCGGGCGCACGTCCAGCAGAAGATCGACCAGGCCGCGCAGGCCGCCAGCATGACCGGCCGTCAGCACCAGGTGTGGCTGCTGGACGGGATGGTGCTGGGCCGGGTGGGCGTGCTGCTCGGGGTGCTGCTGGTGTTCGGCCTGCTCTACCAGGTGCTGCCGGTCAGCCGGACCGGCCAGACCTTCGGCAAGCGGCTGGCCCGGGTCCGGGTGGTCGGCGCGGGCGGCGGGGCGGTGGCGGGCGCGCCCGGCTTCGGCCGTTCGCTGCTGCGCTGGCTGGCGCGCGGCCTGGGCACCGCCGTCCTGCTGGGCCCGGTCGCCGCGCTGCTGGACCGTCCGGCCCGGCGCGGCTGGCACGACCGGCTGGCGCGGACCAGGGTGGTGCGGGTCGAGCGCGGCTGACGCCCGGTCAGCCTTCGGTCGACACCGGTCGCCACCGATCGCAAAACGGACAGAAACGAAGCAAATATCCCCAAGTCGTAGTACTGGCGGTGGTCTACTCGTGCCATGAGCACCAGTGACCCCTCTGGACCCGAGCCGGAGGAGGGCGGACGTCCTTCCTTCGGCAAGCAGCCACCGCCCGCGGGCTCCCCGTACGACACCCCGCCCGGCTACGGCGGCCAGTACGGTTCGCCGGCCGGCTCGGGCTCCCCGCAGCAACCCCCGCACTCCCCGTACGACAGCCAGCCCCCCGGCTACGGCCCCCCGTCCGGCGGCCCCGGCGACCCGTACGGCTCGCCCTACGGCGCCCCCGGGCCGGGTCCCGTCCCCGGGATGCCCCCGCTCGGCGGCTGGGGCGCGCGGATCGTCGCCCGGGTGGTCGACTACCTGATGGTGCAGGTGATCGCCCTCGTGGTGCTGCTCCCGTTCCTGCACTTCGACCAGCAGAGCGGCTGGATCGGCTCGTTCTGGTTCAGCTGCGCGCTCTACCTGGTCTACGAGGGCCTGATGCTGAGCCGGGACGGGCAGACCCTCGGCAAGAAGCTGATGAAGATCCGGGTCGCGATGCTCGCCGACGGCGCCGCCCCCACCGCCGCCGCGGCCTGGACCCGCGCCGCCACCTTCATCGCCCCCGCCCTGGTCTGCTGCGGCGGCCTGTGGTGGGCCGTCGACGGCCTGTTCGGCGTCTTCGACAAGCCCTACCGCCAGTGCGTGCACGACAAGGCGGCCAAGACCGTCGTGGTCTCGACCGCCTGACCGGCACCCACCCGTCCGCCTGGGCCCGGGCGCGCGGCAGCCGTTGACCTGCCGCGCACCCGGGAGTCTTCGCGTCCGGGGGCCTTCGTGCTCGGAGGTCTTCGCGTCCGGGCCCCGGGACCGACGCCCGGGCCTCGGGACCCGGGCCCCGGGCTCAGCGCGACTGGTGCGCGTACGCCCGCTCCCGGACGGCCGGCGCGGGCCGGGCCGGGGCCGGCGGTCCGGCGGGCCCCACCGGCTCCGCCGACCGCGACGGACGGCGCCGGGCGGACAGCAGCACGGCGGACAGCGTCCCGAGCAGGACGGCGAAACCGACCAGCACCGCGATCCGCCACACCCCCGGCTCCCCGGACACGGCCAGCAGCGCCACCGCGGCGACCACCGCGACCAGCGTGCCGACACCCACCTGCGCGGCACTGAAACGACCGCCGGACACCAGCGCGGCAGCCCGCGAGGCGGTGACGGCACGGGACGGAACGGCGGGGCGCGGCATGGCGGTCGACCCTTCGGGAGGGGCGGGGGAGCGACGGGGAACAGCGGGGAGCCGCGGGCGGGGGCCCCGGCTCGACAGGTGCGACGGCGAACGGCGAATCCGGTAAGTAGAGCCTAACCGGCGGGAGTCGACCTACTCCGGGGCACGGGGGGCGCACGGGCTCACGTCCCGGCGGCGCGCGACCCCGTCCGCCACCCCGGTAGCGTGCGGAGCCGTCCCGTCCCCTCCCCGACCGCCGGGAGCCGCCATGACCGTCCCCGCCGACTGGCCCACCACCGCCGAGGCCGCCCGCGCCGAACAGGAGCGCCTGCGCCCCCTGGTCGTCCCCGAGGGCCCCGAACCCCCGTACCGCCCGGGCACGTTGATCGCCGGCGTCGACGTCGCCTACGACGACGAGCGCGACGTCGTCGCGGCCGCGGCCGTCCTCCTCGACTACACCACCCTCGACGTCGTCGAACAGGCCACCGCCGTGGGCCGGGTCGCCTTCCCCTACCTCCCCGGCCTGCTCGCCTTCCGCGAACTCCCCGCCGTCCTCGACGCCCTCTCCCGCCTCACCCGCACCCCCGACCTCGTCGTCTGCGACGGCTACGGCCTCGCCCACCCACGCCGCCTCGGCCTCGCCAGCCACCTCGGCGTCCACACCGGCCTGCCCACCCTCGGCATCGCCAAGAACCCCTTCACCTTCACCCACCAGCCCCCCGGCCCCCGCCGCGGCGACTGGACCCCCCTCCTCGACGGCCCCGAAACCGTCGGCCGCGCCCTCCGCACCCGCCAGGACGTCAAGCCCGTCTTCCTCTCCACCGGCCACCGCATCGGCCTCCCCGAAGCCACCGCCGTCACCCTCGCCCTCACCCCCGCCTACCGCCTCCCCGAAACCACCCGCCGAGCCGACGCCCTCTGCCGCCGGGCCCTCGCCGCCACCGCCCCCGCCCCCTGATCCCACACCCACCCACCAGGGGGCATGTTGACTGCCCGTTGCATGTGTTAGACATAGAGGTTGGAGCCAACTTTTTCCAGGCCCCAGGCGGTCGAGCGGGCAGTCGAGCGGGGCAGCAGGTACGGGGGAGGTACGAGACACATGAGTACGGGCAACGGCTTCCAGGTCGAGGTCGACAACCTGCGGGCTTTCGCGGCCCAAGTGCGGGGACTGCTCAGCGAGTACGAGAGCGGCGCGGGCAAGTCGGCGGTGTACGGCCCGAGCGGCATCAGCTCGACGGCTTTCGGGAGCTTCCCGGAGGCACAGGGCCTGTTCCAGCAGTACAACTTCGTGCGTAGCGAGTTGAGCCACCTCCTGGCGCAGATCCAGGAGGCCATCGACGTGGCGCAGCAGAACGCCGACCACACCGCGGTGAACTACGAGGAGCACGAGCAGGACACGCGCAAGCACATGACGCTTGCCCATGACGGCTGGGCCGCGACCTGGAGCCAGACGGACCTGGACGCGAGCCAGAGGCCTGCGGCCGCGCCCGCGAGTCAGCCGACGACTCCGGTGAGGCAGCAGTGGTGATGTCGCAGAAGGTTCAGGGCGAGGATAAGGGGCGAGGTGCTGCACGATGAGGATGCTTGACCAGGGGGGCGGTGGCGGCACCGATTTTTCCGCCCACAGCCACGGAGAGCTGATCTCGATGGTCCAGTCGCTGGACTCCGGGGCGGTCATGGCAGCAGCCGACCCGTGGCGTCGAGCCCACGCGACGCTGACCCAAATCCAGTCGGCGCTGGCAACCGCCACCGGCGATGCCACGAGCAGTTGGCAGGGCAGCACCAGTCAGGCTTTCCACACGCACATGACTGGGCTTGCCGAAAACGTCGGGTCCCTGGCCGCTCACGCGGAGTACACCGCCACCGCTCTCCAGACGATGTCCGCGGCGATCGACCGGGCCAAGTCCGCGATGCCCGAGGAGCCCGGTTTCTGGGACAAGGCGACTGACAGCGTCACCGATGTCGTCAAGGGCGCGGTCGGGGTCGACGACGAGGACACCCAGCACGCCATCGCCGATTCGCGGAAGCAGGAAGCCGTCGGTGTCATGCAGGTGCTGGCGGCCCAGTACAGCGTGGCCACCAGCAAGCTGAAGCCGCCCCGGCTGATCGTCGACGAGCAGAAGAAGGAAGTGGAGCCGCCGGACAGCGGTGGTTCGGCGGCTTTCATCGCGGCGATCGCCGGTGTCGGAAGCAGCCTCACGCGGAGCGGCGGGACAACCGGCGGAACTTCCAAGGCGCAGACCTCGATCAAGGGTTCTTCCAGTAGCCGATCGCCGCAGACGCCGAAGATCCAGCCCACGGTGGTCCGTCCGACGGACGCGGGCATCTCTGGCGGTACGGCCAATGCCCTGCCGCAGCCGAAGGGGCCCGGGACGGGAATCGACGGCATCCAGGGCGGCGCCCGCGGTGGCACCACGACGGTTGGCGGACCCGGCGTGTCCGGTGGCGTGCACGGTCCGGTCGGCGGTGGCGCGGGCGGGGCCGGGGGAGGAAGCGCTTCCGGCGGGTTGGCGGGCCACGGTGGAGGGACGCTGATGAGCGGTAACGGCCTCGGTGGGTCCCGGGCCGGGTTCAGCGGCAACAGTGTTTCGAAGGCCGGTACGTTCGGCGCCGGCGGTTTGAACGGCGGCGGAACCGGTGGGGCTGGGACCGCGAGTGGCGGCGCCGGCGCGGGTAGTCGCGCCGGTGGGCCCGGCGCGGGCGGTCTCGGCGGTGGTGCCGGAGCCGGTGGTGCCGGAGGCGGCGGCCTCAAGGGCCGTTCCGGCGGCGGCTTGGCCGGACGGGCCGGCGGCATCGTCGGCGAAGCCGCGCACGGCGGTGTCGGTGGGCGGGCCTTCTCCGAGGGCGGGTCGGGCATCGGACGCAGCCGCCTCGGCCAAGGTGCCGGCGCCGGTCAGGCCGGTACTGCCGGCCAGGGTGGCGCGGCCGCGCACGGTGCCGGCATGGCCGGCCAGGGTCAGGCGGGCAAGCGTGCCAAGAAGGGCACATCGGACCGCCCGGACTACCTGGTGGAGGACGAAGAGACCTGGGCCTCCGGAGGGAACGCCAACCCGAACGTCGTGGAATGACGTTCATTCAGTAGGACAGTCGGACATTACCTGGCCGCCCTGCAGATCCGAGGGTCTGTGGGGCGGCCGCTCAGCGAGGGGTGACGAGGCTTGACGACCAGCCGATCCGTGCGCGGTCTGGCCGCGCTTGCTGCGGGAGCCCTGCTGTGGGGCGTGAGTGCCGGTCCTGCCGCAGCGGACCAGGACCGGGCACAGCAGTGGGTGCTGGAGAACTACGGCGCTGCTGAGCGGGTGTGGCCCATCAGCCAGGGTGAGGGGGTGATCGTTGCGGTCATCGACACCGGCGTCAATGCGAGCCACCCCGACCTGGCAGGACAGGTTCTCCCCGGCCTTGACCTTGTCGACCCCAAGGGAGACGGTCGGACCGACACCAACGGTCACGGAACCGGGATGGCCTCCAACATCGCCGGGCACGGACACGGTGACGGCGCGGGCGTCATGGGGCTCGCACCCAAGGCGAAGATCCTTCCGATCAGGAACCAGGCCGACAAGATTTCGAGCCTGGGCGACGAGGACGGGACCGGCAAGGCCATCCGGTTCGCGGTCGACCACGGTGCCAAGGTCATCAACATGTCCTTCACCGGGGCGAATCCGGCTGACCGGGAATACAAGGACGCCATCGCCTACGCCGTTCAGAAGGACGTGGTCCTGGTGGCGGGCTCCGGCAACTCCACTGGTTTTCCGGTGAGCTACCCCGCCGCGTCTCCGGGGGTGATAGCGGTCTCCGGCGTCATGCAGAACGGTGACATCTGGCCGGACTCGACGACGGGGCCGCAGATCACTCTGGCGGCCCCGGCTGACAACATCCACAGCGCGGGCCTCGGCCAGGAGTACCGGACGGCCTCCGGCACCTCGGACGCCACGGCGTTCGTTTCGGCGATCGCCGCGCTCGTCCGCTCGAAGTACCCGAACCTTTCGGCGGGTCAGGTCATCAACAGGATGACGAAGAGCGCCTACCAGCCGGAAGGAAAGGGGCCCTTCCCGAACGAGAAGTACGGCTACGGGATCGTCTCCGCGGCCGGCGCGCTGGCCGCCAACCCGGCAGTGGACAACGGTCCGAAGGAGAACCCGCTGCTCAAGCGGGCGGAGCCGGACTACGGCGGTACGGGCGCCAATTCGGCCGCGCCCTCCTCCTCGGCCTCGAAGTCGGCTTCGGGTGCCGTCAAGACGCCTGCGGCCGGGGGCGGTTCGGCCGCGTCGCAGGCGAGTGGGGAGTCGGAGGGGAAGAGCAGCAGCGGGGTGCTGATCGCGGTCGGTGGCGGTGTCATCGCTCTGATCGTGGTGGTGCTGGTCGTCGTGCTGGTGCGTCGTTCGAAGAAGGGCAACGGCGGGGGCGGCCCCGGGGGTCCCGGTGGGCCGGGGGCGCCGGGTGGTCCCGGTG
This sequence comes from Kitasatospora sp. NPDC015121, assembly GCF_055562955.1. Taxonomy (NCBI): domain Bacteria; kingdom Bacillati; phylum Actinomycetota; class Actinomycetes; order Kitasatosporales; family Streptomycetaceae; genus Kitasatospora; species Kitasatospora sp. NPDC015121. Next base: position 187,857 of record NZ_JBVHEH010000012.1, on the reverse strand, counting down.
GGCCGGGCGGGGCCGGGTACGGGTATCAGCAGCAGCAGCAGCCGGTCGGGTACGGGTACCCGCAGCAGGGGCAGCAGCAGCCGGGGTACCCGGGGCAGCCGCCGGCCGGGGGGAACCCGTACCAGGGGTGAGGTGCGGGTGTGCGTGGGCGGCCCCTCGCGGGGTGCCGGGCGGTTGTCCGGCGGGTGCGCGAGGGGCCGTTCGCGTGCGGGACACGCCCTCGGACGGGGGAGGGTGTTCGGGCGGGGCGGGGCCGGTGGGGTAGGAGAGGGCAGGAGTGTGGTTGTCGGACGACCGGAAGGTGGTTGCTGTGGTGCGGTGGAAGTGCGCGGTGGCGGGGCTGGCCGTGGTGGTGGCGGGAGTGCTGGGGGCTCCGGGGGTCGCGGGGGCCGAGGGGGTGCGGGACGAGCAGCAGCGGGAGGTGTGTTCGCGGTTGTTGGACGGGCTGCTGCCGGGGTTGGTGCCGACGTCCTCGGTGTGTGCGGTGAACGTGGTGGGGCAGGGCTGATCCCGCGTAGGGTCGGTGGCATGGAGGAGTGCTACGCGTGCGCCCGGGAGGGCGAGTTCGAGCGGTTGCCGGCGTACGAGCGGATCGCGGTGGACGAGCACTGGCGGGTGGTGCACGCGGTGGACTGCGCGTTGCCGGGGTGGCTGGTACTGCTGCCCCGGCGGCACCTGGAGTCGATGGCGGAGCTGACGGACGCGGAGGCGGCTTCGCTGGGGGTGTGGCAGGTCAGGCTGGCGCGGGCGCTGGAGGCGGTGACGGGGTGCCGGAAGGCGTACGTGGCGCAGTTCGGGGAGGCGGCGGGGTTCGCGCACGTGCACTTCCACGTGGTGCCGCGCGGGGCGGAGCTGCCGGTGGAGTCGCGCGGGCCGCGGGTGTTCGGGATGTTGCGGGCGGGGGAGCGGGCGGTGCCGGCGGAGCGGATGGACGCGCTGGCGGGGGAGTTGGCGGCGGCGCTGCGGGGGTGAGCGGTGGCGGGATCTCGACGGCCGCTGGCGGTCGTGCCGCTGGTCGGGGAGGTGCGGGGCGGTCATCCTGGAGGCATGATCACTCCTGACACCAAGGACTGGACCTGGGTCCTCGAACGTCCCTGCGCGGACTGCGGGTTGGACACCCCCGCGGTCGACTTCGAGGCGGTGCCGGGCATGATCCGGGCCAACGCGGAGTTCTGGGTCGGGCTGCTGGGCGGGGCGCGGGAGGCGCTGGGCACGCGGCCGGCGGCCGAGGTGTGGTCGCCGCTCGAGTACGCCTGCCACGTCCGGGACGTGTTCCGGCTGTTCGACGTGCGGCTGCGGCTGATGCTGACCGAGGACGGCCCGCTGTTCGCCAACTGGGACCAGGACGCCACCGCCGTCGAGGAGCGCTACCAGGAGCAGGACCCGGCCACCGTCGCGGTCGAACTCGCTTCGGCGGCCGAGCGGTTGGCCCGTTCCTTCGAGTCGGTCGGCGAGGACGAGCGGCAGCGCACCGGTGACCGCAGCGACGGTGCCCGGTTCACCGTGGAGTCCTTCGCCCGGTACCTGGTCCACGACCCGGTGCACCACCGCCACGACGTGGAGGGCTGAGCGGCGACGCTCAGTGGGCGGGGTCCCCGGGGGCCAGGGTCCACGCGGGCAGGCCGTGCGGCACGGCCTCGGCGAGGGTCGTCCCGGGACCGGTGCCGAGCCGGGCGGTGAGCAGGAAGCGGTGCCCGGCGCCGACCCGGCGCGGTTCGAAGGCGACGTGCAGGAACGGCGCGGACGGGTCGGAGGCGGCCGCGAGCCGCGCCAACTCGCCCTCCACGGAACGCCATTCGTCGGCGGGGACGTACTGCCGCATGATCGAGTGCCAGACCACCGTCAGGGTGCCCGGGGCGGTCCCGACCCCGCGCAGGAACGCGGCGGCGCCGGTCGGCTCGACCGGGGCGGGCGTCTCGGCGGCGAGCGCGAGGGCGCCGTCCAGCCGCCGTACGCGCGGGAGTTGGTCCGCCCACAGGTAGGCGCGCAGGGCCAGCGCGCCGTCGGCCGAGCGCGGATCGATCGGGGTCGGGTCGCAGCCGCGCCGGTCGACCACCCGCTGGGGCGGGGCGCCGCGCAGCCAGGCCGGCGGCTCGCCCCGCCAGGCGTCGGCGAGCACGACGGGGGAGTCCGCCGGGCCGTACGAGAAGTCGTCCGAGGTGCAGCGGAACCGGTCGGCGAGCAGGTTGAGGCCCGCGCTGGAGCCGAGTTCGCGCAGGCGCACTGGCAGCGGGGCGTCGGCGGCGAGCTCCCGCTGGGCCCAGGCGAGGGCGGTGAGCAGCAGGTTGGCGCGGCCGACCTCGTTGGTCTGCGGCGGGCGGGTCAACCACGCGCGGACGAACGGCAGGTGGGCGGCGACGGCGGCGCGGAAGGCCGGCCAGGGGGCGTCCGGGTCGGCCGGGTCGAAGTGCCCGCCGGCGCTGGGGTAGTGCGCGGCCAGGTCGGGGGCCCGGCCGGATAGCACCAGGGCGTGGACGGCGCCGAGCAGGCGCAGCGCGACGGCGTCCGGGCCCGGCGCGTCCTCGCGGCCGGCGATCGCCTCCGCGCACGGGCCGCCCGCGAGCAGGTCCTCGGCGGCCCGGCGCAGCAGCGCGGCGGACAGCGGTGAGCCCAACGCGGCGCAGCCGTCCGCCTGCTGGTGGAACATGGCCGCTGCGTGGTCGAACGGCATCGCGGGGGTCTCCGTCCTCGGTCTCGAAGGCCGTGCTCGGCCGTCCCCATCCTTCGCCGCCGGGCCGCGCCCGGGTAGCGCTCCGGACGTGATGTCGCTCACCGGTCCGGCGGCCGGGAGGGACGGTGAGCGGTCGAGGCGCGCACGGGGCGTGCGGGCGGCTCCGCGCGCCCGTCCGGGCGGGGTCACCAGTCGGTGGTGCGCCTGCGGTGGGTCTGGCGGAGCTGGCTGGTGATGCTGGCGGTGTCGCCGCCCATCACGTCCGCGATCTCGGGCGTGGCCAGGCCCACCACGTAGTGCAGGATCGCCAGGTCCTCGTCGCCGTCCACGTCCGGGCGCAGGCCGGACTCCCCGTCGGCGGCGTGCTGCTCGGTGACGGTGTCGCGGAGGATCTGCCAGGCCTCGGCGGCCGGATTCGAACTCTCCAGGACGGTGGGCCACACCTCGGCGATCGCGCGCAGGGCGAGCCGGACCACCCGGTGGGCGGCGCCGTGCTCCGGGAACCAGACCCGGGCGTAGCTCTGGTACCGGGGTTCGTGCAGCTCGCAGAAGGCGGCGAACTCGACGGACACGTGCGGAAGTTCGGTGGACCGATCAGCGGATGCCGAGTCTGCGGCCGGGACATGACGGTCTGTCACATCAGCTGCCTCTCGATCTGGGTCCGGACGGGGAGCGTCAGCGCTCACTCTAGGCCCTCGGGTGGGTGCTGTGGGTGACAAGTCTGCTGAGATGCCCGGGGCGGCAGCCGATTCGGGCCGTTGTGTGACGGCCCGTCAGCAGTGGTCGCCCGGGCGACGCAGTTGCGAGAGCATCGCAGCTGGTCAGAGGTGGTACAACGGCAGTGGCTGCAAGGGAGTTGGTGTGCCACTGTGAGCCCTATGGGTGAACGCGAAATCGGCGACGGGCCTCACCTTCACGGGCGAATCCCGGGCCACGGGCATGACCACCATCACACACCGGACCGGCCGGACCACCCCGGCCACGAGCCCCACGACCACCACCACCCGCACGGCGGCACCGCCTCCGGGCCGGGGAATCCCACCACCCAAGCGCCCGTTCGCCGGAGCGCGGACCACCCGCGCGCGCCCCGCCCGGCGCACGAACACGGCCACGACCACGATCACGGGCACGCGGACGGCCACGGGCACGGCCACCACCACGCGGACGGGCACGGCCACGGTCGCGGGAACCTGCGTCACCGCCTGGCGCACCTGCTGCGCCCGCACTCGCACGACGCCGCCGACCGGGTCGACGCGGCGATGGAGTCCTCCGCCGAGGGCCTGCGCACGCTCTGGGTCTCGCTGCTGGTGCTGGGCGCGACGGCCGCCGCGCAGGCGGTGATCGCGGCGCTGTCGGGCTCGGTGGCGCTGCTCGGCGACACCGTGCACAACGTCGCGGACGCGCTGACCGCCGTCCCGCTGGGGGTGGCGTTCCTGCTCGGGCGACGGGCGGCGACCCGCAGCTACACGTACGGGTACGGGCGGGCCGAGGACCTGGCGGGCGTCGCGGTGGTGCTGGCGGTGGCGGCGTCCTCGCTGGTGGCGGGGTGGACGGCGGTGGAGCGGCTGCTGCACCCGGAGCCGGTGGGGCACCTGTGGGCGGTGGCCGGGGCGGCGCTCGCGGGGTGCGTCGGCAACGAGTGGGTGGCCCGCTACCGGATCGCCACCGGCCGCCGGATCGGCTCGGCGGCGCTGGTCGCGGACGGCCTGCACGCCCGCACCGACGGGCTGACCTCGCTCGCGGTGCTGCTCGGCGCCGGGGGCAGCGCGCTGGGCTGGCGGTACGCGGACCCGGTGGTGGGGCTGTTGATCACGGTGGCGATCCTGGGCGTGCTGCGCGGCACGGTCCGCGAGGTGGGCCGGCGGCTGATGGACGCCGTCGACCCGGCGCTGCTGGACGCCGCCGAGCGCGAACTCGCCGCCGTGGACGGGGTGCGCGGGGTCGGCGCGGTGCGGATGCGCTGGATCGGGCACGCGCTGCGCGCCGAGGCGGACGTGACGGTCGACCGCACGCTGACGGTGGTGGCCGGCCACCAGGTGGCGGAGGCCGCCGAACGGGCCCTGATCCGGGCCGTCCCCCGGCTGCTCGCCGCGACCGTGCACATCGACCACGCCCCGGCCGAGGCGGCCTGACCGCGCCCCGGGCCGGGACGTGCCGGCCGGAGTGCCGGCTGACGCACCGTCAGAAGGCCCGCCAAGGTGGCCAGTAGGCCTTCTGGCGGGCTCTGACGCCTCCCGTGGCCCTGTGGGGCCGCCGGGGTGCCCGGGAGGCCGCCCAGGGCCCCCGCGGGCCGGGCGGCTCCTCAGCGCTCGCGCGCGGTCCGGGCGGTCGGCCCGTCGAAGCGGACGGACCCGTCGGCCCCGCCCCCCGCGCCCGCGACCCGCGCTGCGGCCCCGGCGGCCCGCGCCGCCGCCTCCGCCGCGGCCCGCGCCGCCGCACCCTCCGCCGCGCGGGCCGCAGCCGCGACGCTGTCGGGCTCGCGGCGGGTCTGCTCGGGGATGCCGGCGGCGCGGTGGTCGGTCCGGACGGTGCGCTCGGTGGCCTCGACGGTCTCCCGGGCGGCCAGGTAGGCCTGCACGGCGGCGATCCCGTAGACCGGCTGGATCAGCTGGTGGCCCTTGAAGAAGGGCCGGGCGGGGGCGAACCCGGCGGCGGTCACGAGTTCCCGGATCTCGGTTATCTCCTCTTCGCTGCGCGCCGTGAAACGGACTTCCCAGCCCTTCTTGTACGTACGTCCGTCCTCCCCGCCGCGCCGGGCGGGATCCGGTTGGCGGACGTAGCCGGGCAGGCGGCCGAGGCGTAGTCGGGCGGCGCGCTGGGCTGATGTCTCGTCGCGGGGCATGAGCCAGATGGTAGGCAATTCGGGACGGTCGCCGACGCCGGGGGGTGTCACGGTGGGTGTGGGGTCGGTCACGTGCGGTCAGATCGCGCAGGTGGGCGGCCCGGACTCGGTCGGGTCGCAATGCTGTGTCGATCCGATGAAAATCGGATAGTAGAAAACAAGTCCGATCTATTACGGCAAGAGAGTGAACACCCGATACGCCGAATGGGTGAGGGTATGGGGACTTTAGTGCTGAGCGGTCCCGGTTTGACGACGGTTGCGTAACAGGTCGTCAGGTCGGGCGTCGAGTGTCGGAGGCGCGGGGGAACGTGGAGGCATGAGCCACCGGATTCCGCAGCAGCCCGTGTCCCTCGAAGAACTCGCCCGCCGCCAGCAGAACGTGGTGACGGCCAGCCAGCTCCGCGCCCGCGGCGTCCCCGCCCGCATGGTGAGCGAGCACTGCCGCAGCGGCGGACCGTGGCGGCGCCTGCTGCCACGGGTCTACCTGCTGCAGGACGGCGCGCCGACGCCCGAGCAGCGGATGTGGGCGGCGCTGCTGTACGCGGCGCAGGACGGCCGGGCCGAGGGCGGGGGCCGCGAGGGCGCGGTGATCACCGGCGCGGCGGCGCTCGCACTGTACGGGTTCGTGTCGGTGCCGCGGCTGCCGGCCGTGCTCGGGGTGGAGGTGCTGGTGCCCCGGCAGCGCCGGCTGCGGGACGCCGGGCAGGTCCGGATCCGGCGGACCGGGCGGGAGTTGGAGGCCAGGTCGGTGCACGGCCTCGCGGTCGCCCCGGTGGCCCGGGCGGTGGCGGACGCGGTCCGCGAGTGGGCCGAGCAGGGCGCGTTCGAGTCCGGCCGGATCGGCCCGGGCCTGCTGCGGGCGCTGCTGCGCGAGGCGCTGGCGGAGCGCGGGGGCGGCTGCACCGCCGAGCAGCTGCTGGCCGAGCTGGCCGAGGCCGAACTGCTGGAGACGCCCCGGGTGCGGGCCGCGGTGGACGAGCTGCTGGCCCTGCGCCGGGAGGCCGCGTTCGCCGAACTGACCGCGCTGGCGATCGAGTTGGGCCTTCCCATGCCGCTGCCCGGCCCCGAGCTGCGGATGCGCGGCGGCACCTACGTCGCGGTGCCCGACCTGTACTGGCCGGAGGCCGCGGTCGCGGTGGAGGTCGACTCCGAACTGCGCTGCGTCAGCGAGGGCGAGGCCGCCTGGGTGCGCGGCGGCCAGCACCGGATGGAGTACCTGGGCGTGCGGGTGGTGTACGTCTCCTCGTCCCGGCTCGCCGCCGAACGGAGCGCGTTCGGCGGCGAGTTGGCCGAGGCGTACGAGCTCGGCGGGGAGGACGTGGTGGAGCTGCTGGTCACCGAGCGTTGACCGGCCGCCGCCGGGGTGGAGTCGACGGGACGTCAGCTCCGGACGACGGGGGTTCCGGTCAACTCCACGCCCGCGGCCCGCAGTTCCTCCAGCGCGGTGGCGGTGGTGGCGGGGGCGACGCCGGCCGTGAGGTCGAGCAGGACGCGGGTGGCGAAGCCCTCGCGGGCGGCGTCCAGGGCGGTGGCGCGGACGCAGTGGTCGGTGGCGATGCCGACCACGTCGACGTCGGTGACGCCGCGCTCGTTCAGCCAGTCGGCCAGGGTGCCGCCGTGCTCGTCGAAGCCCTCGAAGCCGCTGTACGCGGCGGCGTGCGCGCCCTTGGAGAACACCGCCTCGACCGCGCCGGAGGTCACCGAGGGGGCGAAGTTGGGGTGGAAGCCCACGCCCTCGGTGCCGGCCACGCAGTGCGCGGGCCAGGAGCGCACGTAGTCCGGCTCGGCGGCGAAGTGCGGACCGGGGTCGATGTGGTGGTCGCGGGTGGCGACGATGTGGGCGTAGCCGGGGGCGGACTCGGCGATCAGGTCGGTGATCGCGGCCGCGACCTCGGCCCCGCCGGCGACGGCGAGGCTGCCGCCCTCGCAGAAGTCGTTCTGCACGTCGACGACGATCAGGGCCCGGTGCATGGCTGGCTTCTCTCGTTGGAGTCGGGTGCGGTCCAAAGCCCGGGGGTCTCGGCCGCGCTGGTGTCGGGTGGCGTCGGAAGGCGTCCGGGCCGGGCCCGGACGGTACCGCGGTTGGCACTCTAGGCAGTGCCGGGGCGGCGCGGAAGTGCCGCGGGACGAAGCCGGGCGAACCCTGCCGCGATGGCGCCGCCCCGCCCCCGCGCGGGCTCAGCCGGCCCGCCGCTCGGTGCCGATCACCGGCTCGCCGCGGGAGAGCTGGGTGGCCGACAGCGGCAGCGCGGCGCGGGCCCGGCGGTGGCGCTCGCGGGCGACCGCCAGCGGTTCGCGGCCGACCACCTCGCCGTCGGTGATCAGCGGGACCTGCAGCAGGTGCGGCGCCAGCTCGGCGGGCACCGGGCCGGTGCCGACCACCTCGGCCTCGGCGACGCCGTCCCGGTCGGGGCGGCGGGCGGCCCACTTGCGGCCGCCGACGCTGGTCTTGCCGCCGGCCGAGCGCTTGGCGACCGGGACGAGCTCGCCGCCGGGCGTCGACTCGCGGGCCACCAGCTTGTAGACCATCGCGCAGGTCGGGTGGCCGCTGCCGGTGACCAGGCTGGTGCCGACGCCGTAGCCGTCGACCGGGGCGGCGGCCAGCGCGGCGATGGCGTACTCGTCCAGGTCCGAGGTGACGATGATCTTCGTGCCGGTGGCGCCGAGCTCGTCGAGCTGGCGGCGCACCCGGTGGGCCAGCAGGGTCAGGTCGCCGGAGTCGATCCGGACGGCGCCCAGGTCGGGCCCGGCCACCTCGACGGCGGTGCGGACCGCCTCGCCGAGGTCGTAGGTGTCCACCAGCAGGGTGGTGTCGCGGCCCATCGAGTCGATCTGCGCGGTGAAGGCGTCCCGCTCGCTGTCGTGCAGCAGGGTGAAGGCGTGCGCGGCGGTGCCGGTGGTGGGGATGCCGTAGGTGAAGCCGGCCTCCAGGTCGGAGGTGGCGGCGAAGCCCGCCAGGTAGGCGGCCCGGGCGGCGGCGACGGCGGCCTGCTCGTGGGCCCGCCGGGCACCCATCTCGATCACCGGCCGGTCGCCCGCCGCGGCGGTCATCCGGGACGCGGCGGCGGCGATCGCCGAGTCGTGGTTGAGGATCGACAGGATCACCGTCTCCAGGATCACCGCCTCGGCGAAGCTGCCCTCGACGGTCAGCAGCGGCGAACCGGGGAAGTACGCCTCGCCCTCGGGGTAGCCGTGCACGCTGCCGGTGAAGCGGTAGTCGGCGAGGAAGCGCAGGGTCTCCTCGTCCACCACGCCCTGGTCGGCCAGCCAGTCGAGCTGCGGCGCGGTGAACCGGAAGTTCTCGACGGCGTCCAGCACCCGGCCGGTGCCGGCCAGCACGCCGTAGCGGCGGCCGCTCGGCAGGCGGCGGGTGAACACCTCGAAGACCGAGCGGCGGTGGGCGGCACCGCTGCGCAGCGCGGCCTGCAGCATGGTCAGTTCGTAGCGGTCGGTGAGCAGCGCGGAGCTGCGGTGCGCGGTGATGGCGTCCATGGGGATGATGCTACTACCACTTAGCGTCAGTTTGACGATTTCCCTTCCGGGGGCCGTGTCGGACGCCGCGCCGGGCGCGTCGGGCCACCCTGATTCGCTCCCCGGTCCCTCGGATGGAAGCATGGGGCGGGGGGAAGCCGAGGTCGACGAGGAGAGACGGACTGTGAGTGTCGCGCCGGTGGAGATCGAGCGCCCGGAGGTCGAGGGGGTTCCGGTCGCGGAGCCGGACACGCCCTGGGTGACCATCGTCCACAACGACCCGGTCAACCTGATGAGCTACGTCCAGTACGTCTTCCAGGCCTACTTCGGCTACCCGAAGGAGAAGGCCCGCCGGCTGATGATGGACGTGCACCACAAGGGGCGGGCGGTGGTCTCCAGCGGCACCCGCGAGGAGATGGAGCGCGACGTGCAGGCGATGCACGGCTACGGCCTGTGGGCCACCCTGCAGCACGACTGACGGCCCGTCACCCACCACTCACGAGGGACTGATTCCACAGCCATGGCCGGATTGTTCGAGAGCGCGGGCGAGGGCGCGGCGATCGCGCTGGACGAGTTCGAGGCCTCCATCCTGCGCTCGCTCGAAGTGCAGATGCTGGAGCTGATCGGGCCGCCGCCCGGCGGCGGGAGCGACGACCCGCTGGCCGCGCTGTTCGCCGAGGGCCCCAGCGCGGCCCCCGAGGACCCGGCGCTGCTGCGGCTGTTCCCCGACGCGTACGGCGGCCCGGAGGCGCCCGAGGACCCGCGGACCGCCGAGCGGGCCGCCGAGTTCCGCCGCTACACCGAGCTGGACCTGCGGGCCCGCAAGCGGGAGGACGCGCTGGCGGTGGTCCGGGCCCTGGACGGGCTGGGCGGCGGGGGCGGCGTGCTCCGGGTGGCGCCGGACGACTACCGGTGCTGGCTGGGCGCGCTGAACGACCTGCGGCTGACCCTGGGCACCCGGCTGGAGGTCAGCGAGGAGGAGGACGAGGGCCTGTACCGGCTGCCCGACTCCGACCCGCGCAAGCCGCTGGTGATCGCCTACCTGTGGCTGGGCGCGATGCAGGAGAGCCTGCTGGGCGTGATGACGGGCTGACCGGCTGACCGACTGACCGGCCGCCGAGCTGACCGCCGACCTCCCGCGTTTCGCTCATATTGTCCGATTCCTCTGGTAACGCTCAGATTGCGGGCGTTCCGGGCCTTTCGCATGGTTCACTGCTGCCTCCCCGGGAAGACGGGGCCCGTCGGCCGCCCGGCCGGCGCGGACCGGGAGGCGAGGCGGGCGGATGGCGCAGCAGGTGACGGACGAGGCGACCGGGCCGGCCCCCGACGAGGAGGGCTACCAGCGCGGCCTGGGCAACCGGCAGATCCAGATGATCGCGATCGGCGGCGCGATCGGCACCGGCCTGTTCCTCGGCGCCGGCACCGCCATCTCCAAGGCCGGCCCCAGCCTGATCCTGAGCTACGCGGTGGCCGGCGTGGTGATCTTCGTGATCATGCGGGCGCTCGGCGAACTGCTCACCTACCGCCCGGTGTCCGGCAGCTTCGCCGAGTACGCCCGGGAGTTCCTCGGCCCGTTCGCCGGCTTCGTCACCGGCTGGACGTACTGGCTGTTCTGGGTGGTCACCGGCATGGCCGAGACCACCGCCGCCGCCGTCTACGTCCGCTTCTGGGCCCCCAACATCCCGCAGTGGACCACCGCGCTGGCCTTCCTGCTGCTGCTGTACGCCGCCAACCTGATCTCGGTGAAGCTGTTCGGCGAGATCGAGTTCTGGTTCTCCATGGTCAAGGTCACCGCGATCATCGGGATGATCCTGATCGGCGTCGGCGTGCTCACCCTCGGCTTCTCGGACGCCGGCGACACCGCCTCGATCACCCACCTCTGGCAGGACGGCGGCTTCTTCCCCCAGGGCGTCGGCGCCACCGTGATGACCCTGCAGATCGTCATGTTCGCCTACCTCGGCGTCGAACTGGTCGGCGTCACCGCGGGCGAGAGCGAGGACCCGGAGAAGACCCTGCCGCGGGCCATCAACACCCTGCCGCTGCGGATCGCGCTGTTCTACATCGGCGCGCTGGTGATCATCCTGTCGCTGGTGCCGTGGAGCGAGTTCCAGCCCGGCGTCAGCCCGTTCGTCGCCGCGTTCGGCAAGATCGGCATCCCGGCGGCGGCCGGGATCATCAACTTCGTGGTGCTCACCGCCGCGCTCTCCTCCTGCAACTCCGGCATGTACTCCACCGGCCGGATGCTGCGCGACCTGGCCCTGCGCCGGCAGGCCCCCGGCCGGCTCACCCGGCTCAACGCCCGCCGCACCCCCGCCGCCGCGATCACCGTCTCCTGCCTGCTGATGGGCGCCGGCGTGGTGCTCAACTACTGCGTCCCCGAGCGGGCGTTCCAGTACATCACCTCGATCGCGACCGTCTGCGGCCTGTGGACCTGGGGCGTCATCCTGGCCTGCCAGATCCGCTACCGCGCCGCCTGGCGCTCCGGCCGGCTGCACGCCCCGTCCTTCCGCGCCCCCGGCGGCAACTGGAGCCGCTGGCTCTCGCTGGCCTTCCTCGGCATGGTGGGCGTCCTGATCGCGATCGACCCCGCCGCCCGGATCTCGCTGTACGTCTTCCCCGGCTGGGCGCTCTGCCTGGCCGTCGGCTACGCCGTCCTGCGCCGCCGCGACCCGGCCGCCCTGCACGCCGGAGCGGACTCCCACCTCCACGCGGGGGGCGGCGAATGACGCCTCGCTATCCTGGCCGCATGCTCACCATCACCCGAGAACTGCGCGACCGGATCGTCGCCCACGCCCGCGCCGACCACCCGGACGAGGCGTGCGGCGTGATCGCCGGACCGGCCGGCACCGGGCGCCCCGAGCGGTTCATCCCGATGCTCAACGCGGCCCGCTCGCCCACCTTCTACGAGTTCGACTCCGGTGACCTGCTGAAGCTCTACCGCGAGATGGACGACCGCGACGAGGAGCCGGTGGTGGTCTACCACTCGCACACCGCCACCGAGGCCTACCCCTCCCGCACCGACGTGAGCTACGCCTCCGAGCCGTTCGCCCACTACGTCCTGGTCTCCACTGCCGAGGGCACCGGCGAGGAGGACCCCTACCAGTTCCGCTCGTTCCGCATCGTGGACGGCGTGATCACGGAAGAAGACGTCGAGGTGGTCGAGGCCTACCGGGCCTGACCCCCGCCGCCCGGCGACGGGCCGGACCGCAGCGCTCCCACGCGGCGGAACGGCCCGTTTTCTCATTCCCCGGAACGCCACCGACCGGATGCCGAGACACGCATGTCAAAGCGGGGTCGGGAATCTATACGATGAGTCCATGCGTTCCGTCGATGTGAGCAATCAGGCCCCAGGCACCCGCCTCGTGGCGCGCCTGCACGTCGACCTGTGCCGGCTCGCCAGCGCGATCTGTCCCGGCACCGCCGCGCACTGACCGGCGGCACCGACCGGCGAGCCCCGACAGCACCGCCAGCACCGCCCCGCGCCCCGGGGCCCTTCCCCCTGCCGCGCCCCGCCCGGCCCGGCACCCGAAACCACTCCACAGGAGCGCAGCCATGGCCATCGAGGTCCGCATCCCGACCATCCTCCGTACCTACACCGACGGTGCCAAGGCCGTCGACGGCAACGGCGCAAACCTCGGGGAGCTCTTCACCGACCTCGACTCCCGCCACCCCGGCATCGCCGCCCGGCTGCTGGACGGCGGCGAGCTGCGCCGCTTCGTCAACGTCTACCTCAACGACGAGGACGTCCGCTTCCTGGACGGCATCGCCACCACCCTCTCCGACGGCGACAGCGTCACCATCCTCCCGGCCGTGGCCGGCGGTATGAAGTAATGCGCTACGACAGCCCGATCGAGGCCATCGGCAACACGCCCCTGGTGCGGCTGCCGAGGCTCTCGGCCGCCATCCCCGGGAACGAGGACGGCCGGGTCACGCTCTGGGCGAAGCTGGAGGACCGCAACCCGACCGGCTCGATCAAGGACCGCCCGGCGCTGCGCATGATCGAGCGCGCCGAGGCGGAGGGCCGGCTCACCCCGGGCTGCACCGTCCTGGAGCCCACCAGCGGCAACACCGGCATCTCGCTCGCCATGGCGGCCAGGCTCAAGGGCTACCGGATGGTCTGCGTGATGCCGGAGAACACCAGCCAGGAGCGCCGCGAGCTGCTCCGGATGTGGGGCGCGGAGATCATCCCCTCGCCCGCCGCCGGCGGCTCCAACACCGCGGTGCGGATCGCCAAGGAGATCGCCGCCGAGCACCCCGACTGGGTGATGCTCTACCAGTACGGCAACCCGGACAACGCGGGCGCGCACTACGCCACCACCGGCCCGGAGATCCTCGCCGACCTGCCCACCGTCACCCACTTCGTGGCGGGCCTGGGCACCACCGGCACCCTGATGGGCATCGGCCGCTACCTGCGCGAGAAGGTCCCCGGCGTGCAGATCGTCGCCGCCGAGCCCCGCTACGACGACCTGGTCTACGGCCTGCGCAACCTGGACGAGGGCTTCGTCCCCGAGCTGTACGACGCCGAGGTGCTCACCACCCGCTTCTCGGTCGGCTCCGCCGACGCCGTCACCCGCACCCGCGAGCTGCTCCAGCAGGAGGGCATCTTCGCCGGCGTCTCCACCGGCGCGGTCGCGCACGCCGCGATCGGGGTGGCCCGCAAGGCCGCCAGGGCCGGCGAGCGGGCCGACGTGGTGTTCGTGGTCGCCGACGGCGGCTGGAAGTACCTGTCCACCGGCATCTACACCGCCGAGACCACCGAGGCGGCGGTCGAGGCACTGCAGGGCCAGCTCTGGGCCTGACCCGAGCGGCGGAACCGACGGCGCGGCACCCCGGCCCGGGGGCCGCGCCGTCCGCCCGTCCGGCCGCCGCCCGTCCGATCATCGGCTGGTCGGCCCGCTGTGACATCCCGGCATTTGTCCGTCCCGGGTGACCGGTCCGTCACGGAACGGCCACCGCGCCGGTCGCGCCCCGGCCGCCGCCGGCCGACCCGCCAGGCTGGCGGCGCACCACTGGTTCGCCGTCATCCCGGAGGTGGGCGCGATGCCCGGCCGAGAGCTCTGGTCCTACGTCGAGATCGCCCGGCACATCAACGTGCGGCCCGAGACCGTGCGCAACTACAAGCGGCACGGACTGCTGCCCGAACCCGACGAGGTCGACCCGGCCGGACACCCCCGCTGGTACCCGCGGACCATCCACGACTGGGCCCGGGCCCGCCCCGGACGCCGCTAGGGCCCGTTCGAACGCCCCCGCCCCGTCCTGGTGATTCCGCCCACAGCCCGGCACGGGAGAGGGGGCAAAGTGCCGCCCGGCCCTTACCCTCGACAGTCAAAGCACCGACGGAGTCGTGAGAACCCCGCCCTGCCCGCAGGCGGGGCGGACGGCCGCGGACGACGGCCCGACGGGGCGGGAAGGGCTCGGCATGAAACTGACCGTGGTGGGGTGCTCGGGGAGCTTCCCGTCCGTGGACTCCCCGTGCTCCAGCTACCTGGTGGAGCACGACGGCTACCGCCTCGTCGTCGACCTCGGCAACGGCGCGCTCGGCGCGCTGCAGAAGTACGCCGGCCTGTACGAGGTGGACGCGATCCTGCTCAGCCACCTGCACGCCGACCACTGCGTCGACCTGTGCGCCTACTGGGTGGCCCGCAACTACCGGGTCGAGGGCTGCCCCGACCCGCTGCCCGTGCACGGCCCGGCCGGCACCGCCGAGCGGCTCGCCCGGGCCTACGACATGCCGGAGAAGCCCGGCATGACCGAGGTCTTCGACTTCCGCGACCTGAGCGACGGCGCCCGGCTGGAGCTCGGCCCGTTCACCGTCACCGCCGCCCGGGTCAACCACCTGGACTGCGAGGCGTACGGCTTCCGGATCGAGGCCGGCGGCCGCAGCCTGGTCTACTCCGGCGACACCGGCGTCTGCCCCGACCTGGTCGAACTCGCCCGCGACGCCGACCTGTTCCTGTGCGAGGCGGCCTACACGGACGGCAAGGAGACCTTCGACTCCATCCACCTCAACGGCACCCAGGCCGGCCGGCACGCCGCCGAGGCGGGCGCCGCCCGCCTGGTGCTCACCCACATCCCGCCGTGGACCGACCCGGAGCGCAACCGCCTCGACGCCGCCGCCGCCTTCCCCGGCCCGGTCGAACTGGCCCGGCCCGGAGCCGTCTACGAGCTCTGAACCGGCGTCAGCCAGTGCCGGTACCGGGCGTCCTCCCCGCTGGTCGCGGCCCGGTACGCCCGCGCCAGCCGCTTGGTCAACTCGCCCTCGGTGGACGGTAGTTCGCGGTTGTCCAGGGAGGCCACCGGCACGACTCCGGCCGCCGTCCCGGAGACGAACACCTCGTCCGCCGCGTACAGGTCCGAGCGCAGCAGGTTCTCCACCCGCACCTCGACGCCCAGGTCCCGGGCCAGGGTCAGCAGGGTGTCCTGGGTGATCCCCTCCAGGGCGCCCGCGCTGCCCGGGGGCGTGCGCAGCACCCCGTCACGGACCGCGAACACGTTCTCCGAACTGCACTCGCTGACCGTGCCGTCCGGCGCCAGCAGCAGCGCCTCGTCGAAGCCCGCGTCGCTCGCCTCCCGCCGGGCCAGCGCCGAGTTCAGGTACGGGCCGGTGGCCTTCGCCGCCGGCGGGACGGAGTTGGGGTCGGTCCGCCGCCAGCTGCTGGTCATCAGCCGCAGCCCGCGCCCCGTCGGCAGGTAGGCCGGCCACTCCCAGGAGGCGATCGACACGCTGGTGGGAGAGTGCCGCATGTCCAGCCCCATCGAGCCGTAGCCCAGGAACGCCAGGTGCCTCAGGTAGCACGAGCGGTGGCCGTTCGCCGCCACCAACTCGACCGTGGCCGCCGCCAACTCATGTCGCTTGTAGGGGAGTTCGATGCGCAGCATGCGGGCGCTGCGCTCCAGCCGGGCCAGGTGCTCGTCCAGCCGGAACACCGCGGGCCCGTCGGCCGTCTCGAACACCCGAGTGCCCTCCAGCACCCCGGTGCCGTAGTGCAGCGCGTGGGTCAGCACGTGCACCCGGGCCTCCTGCCAGGGCACCAGCGCGCCGTCGAACCAGATCACGGAAGACTCGTCGATCGCCATGCCGCCCATCCTGGGCGGCGCCGCCCGCCGGGCGAAGGCCCCGGGCCGCGCCGGATCAGGCCATGGCCGCCACCGGAGCCGCCGTCTCGGATGCTGAAAAGCCGCCGTCCACCCCGCGCCGCGGGCCTAGGCTCCCGGAGGGTGGAGACCAGCACCGCCCTGTACGCCCGACTGCTCGCCGAGCCCGGCCGGTCGCTGGACTCCCTGCGGGACGAACTCGACTGCGAGGAGGGTGAGTTCGAGCAGGCGCTGGGCGAGCTGCGCGGCCTCGGGCTGCTGCGGCGGACGTCCGCGACGACCAGCGGGGTGGCCGCCGTCTCGATCGACACCGCCGTCCGCCGGCTGCTCGCCGACTCCGACCGCCGCTTCACCGCACTGCTCGGCGAGGCCCGCCGCACCCACGAGCGGGTCGAGCACCTGCACGCCCGCTACCTGCCGCTGCAGACCGGCACCGCGCACGAGCTGGTCCGCGGCGCCGACCGGGTCACCGCGCTGCTGGAGGACGCCGCCCGGGGCGCCCGCACCGAGGCGCTGTCGCTGCGGCCCGGCCAGGACCAGTCCGAGAGCGGCCTGGCCGAGAAGCTCGCCCGGGAGCGGATCGCGCTGGCCCACCGGGTCACGCTGCGCACCATCTACCCGGCCGCCGCCCTGCACCAGGGCGCGGTGCTGGCCCACGTCCAGGCGCTGACCGCGGCCGGCGCGCTGATCCGGGTCGCGCACACCCTGCCGCTGTGGCTGATCGTCGTCGACGCGGGCCTGGCCGTGCTGCCCGCGCCCGGGGAGCCGCCGGGCAGCGCGGCGGTGGTGGTCCGCGACCCGGCGGTGGTCGGCGTGGTCCGCGAGCTGTTCGAGCACTTCTGGGCGTCCAGCTGGGTCCCGCCGGAGCTGCTCGGCCGCACCACCCCCGACGACCGCCACCGCGAGGTGCTGCGGCTGCTCGCGGCCGGCCTCACCGACCAGGCGATCGGCCGCAAGCTGGAGATCTCCGACCGCACGGTGCGCCGCCTGGTCGCCGACCTGACCACGGCGCTGGGCGCGCAGTCGCGCTTCCAGGCGGGCGTGCACGCGGCCCGGCTGGGCTGGATCTGACCGGCGCCTGCCCGGCGCCTACCCGTCGTCGAGGCCGTCGTCGTCGCCGCGGCCCGGCGTCCTGAGGTCGAACCGGACGATGACCAGGCGGAACACCGCGTAGTAGACCACCGCGAAGCACAGGCCGACCGGGAGGATCAGCCACGGTTTCGTGGCCAGGTTCCAGTTCAGCGCGTAGTCGATGGCGCCCGCGGAGAAGGTGAAGCCGTGGTGCGCGCCGAGCGCCCAGGTGAGGGCCATCGAGAGGCCGGTGAGCACGGCGTGGATGCCGTACAGCACGGGCGCGATGAACAGGAAGGAGAACTCGATCGGCTCGGTGATGCCGGTGACGAAGGAGGTCAGGGCGAGCGAGAACATCATGCCGAGCACGGCGCGGCGGCGTTCGGGGCGGGCGCAGTGGGCGATGGCGAGGGCGGCGGCGGGCAGGCCGAACATCATGATCGGGAAGAAGCCGGTCATGAACTGGCCGGCGCTGGGGTCGTGCTGGAAGAAGCGGGCCTGGTCGCCGAGGACGGTCTGGCCGTCGGGGGTGGTGAAGCGGCCGGCCTGCTGCCAGAAGAAGGTGTTGGCGAACTGGTGCAGGCCGAACGGCAGCAGGCCCCGGTTGACCAGGCCGAACAGGCCGGCGCCGAGCGGGCCGAGGCCGATCGCCCAGCTGCTGAAGTCGTCGACGACGCTGCCGATCGGCCCCCAGCACAGGCCGAAGAGGACGCCCAGCGCGGTGCCGACGAAGGCCATCACGATCGGGACCAGCCGCCGCCCGTTGAAGAAGCCCAGCCAGTCGACCAGCCGGGTGCGGTGCAGCCGCTGCCAGAGGACCGCGGAGAGCAGGCCGACCACCACGCCGCCGAGCACCCCCGGGTCCTGGTAGGTGGCCTCGACGTCCCGGCCGGGCAGCACCTGGTAGCCGGTCTTGGGGAAGGCGGTGAGCACCTGGTGGTAGGTGAGGAAGCCGACCAGGGCGGCGAGCGCGGTGGAGCCGTCGGCCTTCCTGGCGTAGCCGATCGCGATGCCGACGCAGAACAGCAGCGGCATCCAGTCGAAGACGGCGTGGCCGGAGGCGGAGAAGACCTGGGCGACCCGGGTCCAGCCCAGGCCCTCGTCGCCGAAGACGTCCTCCTTGCCGAGCCGCAGCAGGATGCCGGCGGCGGGCAGCACGGCGATCGGGAGCTGCAGGCTGCGGCCGATCTTCTGGAGGGCCGCGAAGACCCGGGAGCGCAGCTCCCGTCCGCCGGGTGCCGCCGCGGGTCGAGGGTCCTGCGCGGTCGTACTCATAGCGGTGGTTCCTCACGGCAGCGCGATTCTGGTCTAGACCACTTAGGGTCTCGTCCAGCTTTCTAGCACGCGCCGAACGGGCTCCGGAACCCTTCCAGGGCGGTGGGGGGCAAGCGCCGCTGAATCGAAACCTTCCGGGGATTGACCCCAGGTCAGCCGCCCTGGTGACGGCTCCTTTTGATCCGACGGACAACAAAAAAGCGCCCCCGGACGGGAGGGTCTCCCGTCCGGGGGCGCGGGCACCGCGCCGGGGCCGCCGGCCCGGGGTCAGGCCTTGGTCACGTCGTCGATCTCGTCGTCGTCCTCGCGACCCGGGGTCTTCAGGTCGAACTTGACGATGACGAACCGGAAGACCACGTAGTACACCACCGCGAAGCACAGGCCGATCGGGATGATCAGCCACGGTTTCGTGGCCAGGTTCCAGTTGAGCAGGTAGTCGATCAGGCCGGCCGAGAAGCTGAAGCCGTCGTGGACGCCCAACCCCCAGGTGACCGCCATCGAGACGCCGGTGAGCACCGCGTGGATGCCGTAGAGCAGCGGGGCCACGTAGGCGAAGGAGTACTCGATCGGCTCGGTGACGCCGGTGACGAAGGAGGTCAGTGCGACCGAGAACATCAGGCCGTAGATCTCCTTGCGCCGGTGCGGCTTGGCGCAGGCGGCGATGGCCATCGCCGCGGCGGGCAGCGCGAACATCATGATCGGGAAGAAGCCGGAGAGGAACTGGCCGGCGTCCGGGTCGCCCGCCAGGAAGCGGCCGATGTCACCGGTGCCGGACTTGCCGGTCTCCGGGTTGGTGTAGGAGCCGAACTGGAACCAGACGAAGGTGTTCAGCAGCTGGTGCATGCCGATCAGCAGCAGGGCGCGGTTGGCGAGGCCGAAGATGCCGGAGCCGAGGGCGTCCAGGTCGGAGAGCCACTTGGAGAAGTCCTCCAGCCCGTCGCCGATCGGCTGCCAGATCCACACCATCAGCGAGCCGAGGAGCAGGCCGACCAGGGCGGTGATCATCGGGACCAGGCGGCGGCCGTTGAAGAAGCCCAGCCAGTCGACCAGCCTGACCCGGTGGTAGCGCACCCACAGCCAGGCCGAGAAGAGGCCCATCAGGATGCCGCCGAGTACGCCCGGGTTCTGGTAGGCGGCCTCCACCACGGTCTTGTCCGTGTAGTTCACGCAGATCGTGGCGTCGAGCGTCGATCCGCTCGGGCAGTCCTTCGGGAAGGCGCGCAGGACGGCGTAGTAGACCAGGAAGCCGGCCACCGCGGCGAGCGCCGTGGAGCCGTCGGCCTTCTTGGCCATGCCGATCGCCACGCCGATGCAGAACAGCAGCGGCAGGCCGAGCGCCGGGTTGAGCAGCGCGCCACCGGCGGCGCCGATCGCGGCGGAGACCTTGTTCCAGCCGAGGCCGTCCTTGCCGAAGATGTCGTCCTGGCCGAGTCGGGTCAGCAGACCCGCGGCGGGCAGGACGGCCACCGGCAGCTGGAGGCTGCGGCCCATCTTCTGCAGGCCGCCGTAGAAGGTGTGCCACCACGTGGACTGGTGCGCCGTGGCGCCTGGTGAACTCATCGTCGGCCCTCCGCTGCCGTTCCCTTGCCCGTTCGGGTCCATCCGTGCGCGGGGCCAGGAACACCGGCGGACCGTCCTGCGTTGTCCCGAGTACACCTAGAATTGGTGTAGACCACTTTCGGGACAGTGGCGGTTCCGGGTTCGAGAGCCCGATGATCGTCATCCTCCGGCGGCCCCCGCGACGGCCGCGCGCGGAGATAGCCCGAAAGTGGACTAACGTGGCATATCGACCGGAACCGGGTGATGCTGGTCGCGTCGTCGGAAGGCGCGGCAGACTGATCCCGGGTCACCTCCGGCCGGCACCACCGCACACCGCAGTACGGCACCCGGCGACCGACCGCCGAAGCGCCGAGACAGAGGGAGAAAGACCATGGCCAGCAAGGCTGAGAAGATCGTCGCCGGTCTCGGCGGAATCGAGAACATCGACGAGGTCGAGGGCTGCATCACCCGGCTGCGCACCGAGGTCCACGACGCCTCCAAGGTCGACGAGGCGGCGCTCAAGGCGGCCGGCGCGCACGGTGTGGTGAAGATGGGCACGGCCATCCAGGTCGTCATCGGCACCGACGCCGACCCGATCGCCGCCGAGATCGAGGACATGATGTGAGCTGAGCCCCCACGGGCCCGCTCCACCCCGCACGGCCCGCCCGCCGGAGACCACCGGCCCGGCGGGCCGCCGCGCGTGCGCCCCCGCCGGGCCGGTGGCGGCGACCCGATACGCTCGGACCATGTCTCGCATCGACGGCCGCACCCCCGACCAGCTCCGCCCCGTCACCATCGAACGGAACTGGAGCAAGCACGCCGAAGGCTCCGTCCTGGTCTCCTACGGCGACACCAAGGTGCTGTGCACCGCCAGCGTCACCGAAGGCGTCCCGCGCTGGCGCAAGGGCAGCGGCGAGGGCTGGGTCACCGCCGAGTACGCCATGCTGCCCCGGGCCACCAACACCCGCGGCGACCGCGAGTCCGTCCGCGGCAAGATCGGCGGCCGCACCCACGAGATCAGCCGCCTGATCGGCCGCTCGCTGCGCGCCGTGGTCGACCACCGGGCGCTCGCCGAGAACACCATCGTGCTCGACTGCGACGTCCTCCAGGCCGACGGCGGCACCCGCACCGCCGCCATCACCGGCGCGTACGTCGCCCTGGTCGACGCGGTCTCCTGGGCCCGTGGGAAGAAGCTGCTGCGCGCCAAGGGCCAGCCGATCACCGGCGGCGTCAGCGCCGTCAGCGTCGGCATCATCGACGGCGTCCCGATGCTCGACCTCCGCTACGAGGAGGACGTCCGGGCCGAGACCGACATGAACGTCGTCTGCACCTCCGACGGCCGCTTCGTCGAGGTCCAGGGCACCGCCGAGGGCGCCCCCTTCGACCGCGCCCTGCTCGACCGGCTGCTCGACCTCGGCAGCCTCGGCTGCGCCGAGCTCGACGAGATCCAGCGCAAGGCGCTGGAGGTCTAGGAACCGCGGAGGGCTGAACGGCCGTCAGGTAGGGAGGAAGCGGGTCCGCGCGTGCTGTACAGGCGCGCGGGCCGAGCCTTAACGTTCGGGGTGAGCCCGCACACCCTCCTGGAGGACTCGTCGATGCAGCAGACGTCGAGCATCAACCGCACCACCGTCCTCGCCGTCGCGGCACTCGCCCTGGTGCTGCCGCTGAGCGCGGTCAGCTGCTCCGCCGCGGAGAAGGCGCTCAGCTGCGCGAACACCGCCGTGCAGGTCACCACGCACGTCGCCCAGCTCGGCGACGCGTTCAACGACGCCGACCAGGACCCGGCCGCCGCCGGGCAGGCGCTGCAGAACCTCAAGGGCGACCTGGACAAGATCGGGCGCAACTCCAGCGACGCCGACCTGGCCAAGGCCGTCACCGACCTGCAGACCCAGATCGACAACGTGCAGAAGGCCGTCGACGGCAACCGGACGCCCGACCTCGGGCCGCTGGGCAGCGCGGCCGGGCGGGTCAGCAAGGTGTGCACCGGCTGACCGGCGGCGCGGCACTAGGCTGGGGCGCATGACCAAGCGACTCGTTCTCGCCACCCGCAACCAGCACAAGGTCGCCGAGCTGCGCGACATCCTCGGCGCGGCCGGACTGGACGTCGAACTGGTCGGCGCGGACGCCTTCCCCGAGGTGCCCGACGTGCCGGAGACCGGAGTCACCTTCGCCGAGAACGCGCTGCTCAAGGCGCACGCGCTGGCGAGGGCGACCGGGCTGCCGGCCGTCGCCGACGACTCCGGACTCTGCGTGGACGTGCTGGGCGGGGCGCCCGGGATCTTCTCCGCCCGGTGGGCCGGGCGGCACGGCGACGACAAGGCCAACCTGGACCTGCTGCTCGCCCAGCTCGGCGACATCGCCGCCGAGCACCGGGCCGCGTCGTTCGCCTGCGCCGCCGCGCTCGCCCTGCCGGACGGCACCGAGCGGGTGGTCGAGGGCCGACTGCACGGCACCCTGCGCACCGAGCCGGCCGGGACCAACGGCTTCGGCTACGACCCGGTCCTCCAGCCGCTCGGCGAGAGCCGGACCTGCGCCGAGCTGACCGCCGAGGAGAAGAACGCGATCAGCCACCGCGGCCAGGCGTTCCGCTCGCTCGCGCCGGTGGTCGCCGAACTGCTGGGCTGAGGAGGCGGGAACGCGAAGAGGCCCGCCCCGGTCGACCGGGGCGGGCCTCTTCGCGCGTGCAACGCCGGTGCGGCCTGAGGGACTCGAACCCTCACGAGATCTCTCTCACGGGCACCTAAAACCCGGGCGTCTGCCAATTCCGCCAAGACCGCCGATACCTGACTTCCGCCATGCTACTGGCCCGTCACGCGGGCGTGCACCACCCTTTCGGGCGGCGGTTCGGGGTGTCCTGACTTGTTCAAGAATTGGTACAGACCTATTGACCGGTGTGGTCCAGACCACGTACGTTCGCGCCGATCCGCGGAAAACCGGGCCCCGGACGGTGCGCAACGGCCGGGCCCAGGCACGTCATTCCTCCCCCACGGCGCCCGATCCCCCTGCCGGGCGCGAGCATTGGAGCGACCCATGCCCGAACGCGCCACAGCCGCGCGCTCCGCCGCCCGATCGGGACGGCGCCCGCTGAAGGCCGGCACCGCGCTGGCGACCGCGACCGCCCTGGTGGCCGGAGCCGCCGGACTGGTCACCGTGATCAGCGGCGCCTCCTCGGCCGCCACCGTCAACCTGCTCGCCAACGGCGACTTCGAGAGCGGCACCACGACCGGCTGGAACTGCTCGGCCGGTCTCGGCTCGACCACCTCCACCGCCCCGCACGGCGGCACCAGGGCCCTGCAGGCGGCGGCCTCCGCGTCCGACACCGCCCAGTGCTCGCAGACCGTCGCCGTCAGCCCGAACACCACCTACAGCCTGAGCGGCTGGCTGAAGGGCAACTACACCTACCTCGGCGTCACCGGCACCGGCACCACCGACACCAACGCCTGGGGCTCCAGTGCCGACTGGGCCAACCGCAGCACCACCTTCACCACCGGCGCCACCACCACCTCGGTGACGGTCTACACCCACGGCTGGTACGGCCAGGGCACCTACTACGCGGACGACCTGCAGCTCACCGGCCCCGGCGGGTCGGGCTCCGGCAGCCCGTCGGCGAGCGGGAGTTCGAGCGCCAGCCCGAGCGCGAGCGCGAGTGCCAGCGCGAGTTCGAGTGCCAGCACCTCGGCGAGCCCGTCCGCTTCCGCCTCCGCTTCCGCCTCGGCCTCGCAGACCGGGACGCCGGGCGGGGACGGGGTGGTGACCACGCCGACCGGGCTGACCGCGAGCGTGTCGGGCACCTCGGTGACGCTGAAGTGGAACGCCTCGACCGACAACGCGCAGAACGGCAACAGCGCGGTCTACCGGATCTTCACCGGCGGGACCACGAACCAGACCGCGACCTCGATGGGCACCACGGTGACCGTCTCCTCGCTGCTGCCGAACACCTCGTACGGCTTCACCGTGCAGGGCTACGACAAGGACGGCCACAGCAGCGGGTTCTCCGCGCCGGTGACCGTGACCACCGGGGCGGCCCCGAGCGGTCCGGTGAAGTCGGCGTACTTCGCGCAGTGGGGCATCTACGGCAACAAGTACTACCCGTCGACGATGGCGGCGACCGGCGCCGCGAGCGGGCTGAACACGATGACCTACGCGTTCGCCAACATCAACCCGTCGACGCTGACCTGCTTCGAGACGATCAAGGCCGCGGACACCAACGACAACAACCCGAGCGCCGGCGACGGCGCGGGCGACGCGTTCGCGGACTACCAGAAGGGCTACACCGCGGACATCTCGGTGGACGGCACCACCGACGCCTGGACCCAGCCGCTGAAGGGCAACTTCAACCAGCTGCGCGAGCTCAAGGCGAAGTACCCGAACCTGCGGATCACCATGTCGCTGGGCGGCTGGACGTACTCCAAGTACTTCTCCGACGCGGCGGCCACCGACGCCTCGCGCAAGAAGCTGGTCTCCTCCTGCATCGACATGTTCATCAAGGGCAACGTGCCCTCGGTGCAGGGCGACATCACCGGCGGCGCCGCCGCGGCGATGGGCATCTTCGACGGCATCGACATCGACTGGGAGTACCCGGCCTCGGCGGGCGGCCACACCGGCAACCACCACGCGGCCGCCGACACCGCCAACTTCACCGCGCTGCTGGCCGAGTTCCGCAACCAGCTGGACGCCTACGGGCAGACCGTCGGCAAGAAGTACCTGCTGACCGCCGCGCTGCCCTCCGGCCAGGACAAGATCGCGCTGCTGCAGACCGACCAGATCGGCAAGTACCTGGACTACGGCAACGTGATGACGTACGACATGCACGGCGCCTGGGACGCGACCGGCCCGACCAACCTGCAGGACCCGCTGTACGACAGCCCGAACGACCCGAGCGGCCCGGTCGCCCCGGGCACCCAGAAGTACACCGTGGACAACGCGGTGAACGCCTACCTGAACGGCGCCCCGGCGTACGGCATCAAGGGCGGGTTCCCGGCGAAGAAGCTGGTGCTGGGCGTGCCGTTCTACCTGCGCGGGTGGACCGGCGTGCCGGCCGGCGGCAACTACGGCCTGTACCAGGCCGCGACCGGCCCGGCCGGGGCGCAGGGCACCAGCCAGACGGCCGGCGTGGCGTTCTGGAAGGAGCTGGTGGCGGCGGGCAAGACCACCGGTTCCGCGGTGCACTGGGACCCGACCACGCAGAGCTCGTGGATCTACGACGGCACCAACCTGTGGACCGGCGACACCCCGCAGGCGATCGCGGCGCGCGGCGCGTACGCGACCTCCAAGGGCCTCGGCGGGATCTTCGCCTACTCGCTGGAGGCCGACGACCCGGCCGGAACCCTCGTCAACGCGATGACCGGCAGCATGAAGTAGCGTCAACTCGCCCTAGGCGGGGCCGGATCGTCCGAGTGCGGACGGTCCGGCCCTTCATATCAAGTTGGTACAGACCTGTTGACGCGGATGGTCCAGACCTTTTAGGTTCGGCGGAACTTCCCCCACAGGCGTTCGGCTTCCCACGGCCGTGCGCACGACACTCCCTCCAGGAGGACCGAGTGTTGATCCGAAACAAGGCGGAGCAGCGTCCCGCCGCAGCCGGCCGCCACCAGAAGGGCCGCAAGGTGGCGTTCGCCGCCACCGCGGCCGCCGGCCTGGCGGGCCTGCTGATGGGGACGCTCGGCGTCGCCCCGTCCGCGGCCGCCGTCGACAACCAGGCGTGTCGCCCCGACGGCATGTACACCACGCCCGGCGTCGACGTCCCGTACTGCAACGTCTACGACACCAGCGGCCGCGAGCAGATGGGCGCCGACCACCAGCGCCGCGTCATCGGCTACTTCACCAGCTGGCGCACCGGCAAGGACGGCACGCCCGCCTACCTGGTGAACAACATCCCCTGGGACAAGGTCACCCACCTCAACTACGCGTTCGCGCACGTCGCCTCGGACAACACGCTGTCCGTGGGCACCGACGGCCCGAACAACGCCTCCACCGGGATGACCTTCCCGGGCGTGGCGGGCGCGGAGATGGACCCGGCGTACTCGTACAAGGGCCACTTCAACCTGCTCAGCAAGTTCAAGAAGCAGTACCCGAACGTCAAGACCATGGTCTCGGTCGGCGGCTGGGCCGAGACCGGCGGCTACTTCGACGACTCGGGCAGCCGGGTCAACTCGGGCGGCTTCTACTCGATGACCGTCAACGCGGACGGGTCGGTCAACCAGGCCGGCATCAACACCTTCGCGGACTCGGCCGTCACCTTCATCAAGAAGTACGGCTTCAACGGCGTCGACCTCGACTACGAGTACCCGACCTCGATGAAGGACGCGGGCAACCCGCTCGACTACACCATCAGCAATGCCAAGCGCGCCTCCCTGATGAAGGGCTACGCGGCGCTGATGAAGACCATGCGCGAGAAGCTCGACCGGGCCTCCGCCGCCGACGGCAAGTACTACCTGCTGTCGGTCGCCGCCCCGTCCTCGGGCTACCTGCTGCGCGGCATGGAGACCTTCCAGGTCACCCAGTACCTGGACTACGTCAACGTCATGTCGTACGACCTGCACGGCGCCTGGAACAAGTACGTCGGCCCGAACGCCGCGCTGTTCGACGACGGCAAGGACGCCGAGCTGGCCGCCGCCAACGTGTACGGCACCTCGCAGTACGGCGGCATCGGCTACCTGAACGGCGACTGGGCCGTCCACTACTTCCGCGGCGCGATGCCGGCCGGCCGGATCAACCTCGGCGTGCCGTACTACACCCGCGGCTTCCAGAACGTCCAGGGCGGCACCAACGGCCTGTGGGGCACCGCCTCCACCACCAACTGCCCGGCCGGCTCCGGCCTGACCACCTGTGGTGACGGCGCCGTCGGCATCGACAACCTCTGGCACGACCTGGACGACAAGGGCAAGGAGTCGCCCGCCGGCTCCAACCCGATGTGGCACGCCAAGAACCTGGAAGCGGGCGTCCTGCCGGACTACCTGTCCAAGTACGGCCTGACCGACACCGCGCTCAAGGGCACCTACACCCGCAACTACGACGCGACCCTGGTCGCCCCGTGGCTGTGGAACGCCGACAAGAAGGTCTTCCTCTCCACCGAGGACGACAAGTCGATCGCCGCGAAGGCCGACTACCTGGTCAACCAGGGCGTCGGTGGCGCGATGATCTGGGAGCTGGCCGGCGACTACAAGTGGGACGCCACCGCCAACGGCGGCAAGGGCGAGTACGTCCAGGGCAACACCATGACCTCGCTGCTGTACGACAAGTTCAAGTCGGCCTCGGCGTACGGCGCGACCCGCTCCACCATCGCGCTGCCGCAGCAGACCCTGCCGATCGACGTGTCGTTCACCCAGTTCGCGCTGGGCGACAACAACTACCCGATCAACCCGAAGATCCACATCGTCAACAACTCGACCACCACCCTGCCGGGCGGCACCGAGTTCCAGTTCGACTACTCGGTGGCCGCGCCCGCCAACGCCGCCGACCAGTCCGGCTTCGGCTCCAAGGTGATCCGGGCCGACCACACCGGCACCAACGTGGGCGGCCTGAAGGGCACCTACAACCGGGTCTCGCTGAAGCTCCCGACCTGGCAGACCCTGGCGCCCGGCGCCTCGGTGGACGTCGCCTTCGTCTACTACCTGCCGGTCTCCACCCCGTCCAACTGGACCGTGAACGTCGGCGGCACCCTGTACGGCATCACCGGGGACTTCACCCGCGGCACCGCCGCGAGCACCTCCTCGCCGTCGCCGTCCGCCTCGGCCTCGCAGTCCGCGTCGCCGTCGGCCTCGGCCTCCCCCTCCCGGTCGGCCTCCCCCTCGGCCTCGGCCTCCGCCTCGCAGTCGGCCTCGCCGTCCGCGTCCGCGTCGGTCACCGCCGGGACCTGCTCGGGCGCCCCGAGCTGGAGCGCCGGCACCACCTACGCCACCGTCACCAAGGTGTCGTGGAAGGGCCACTACTACCAGAACAAGTGGTGGACCGCGGGCGAGGACCCCTCGCTGAGCGGCGCCTGGGGCGTCTGGACGGACCTCGGGGCCTGCTGAGCCTGATCCCGGGCCCATGAACGGCGGTGGCGGTCGACCCGGTCGGGGGGTCGGCCGCCACCGCTCCTTCCGTTCCGGCCGCTACCGGCCGACCTCCAGGTCCTTCAGCAGCTTGGCGACGTGCCCGGTCGCGCGGACGTTGTACAGCGCCCGCTCCACCCTGCCCTGCTCGTCCACCACGATCGTCGAGCGGATCACGCCCTGGTAGGTGCGGCCGTAGTTCACCTTCTCGCCGTACGCGCCGTACGCCTCCAGCACCTCGTGCGCCGGGTCGGACAGCAGCGTGACCTTCAGGTCCTCGGCCTCGCGGAACCTGCCCAGCTTCTCCGGCTTGTCCGGCGAGATGCCGATCACGTCGTAGCCGGCGCCCGCGAACACCTCCAGGTTGTCGGTGAAGTCACAGGCCTGCTTGGTGCAGCCCGGGGTAAGCGCCGCCGGGTAGAAGTAGACGATCACCTTGCGGCCGAGGTGGTCGGCCAGCGACACCTCCTCGCCGTCGGCGTCGGGCAGGGTGAAGGCGGGGGCGGTGTCGCCGGCCTGCAGGCGCTCGCTCACTGTGCTGGATCTCCTCGGGAACGGGACGGACGGACGTGCTCCCGGCCAACCTACTCCCGTTGGTGGGTGGCGCTGCGCGCGTGCGGCGGTGAGCTGACAGACTGTCCGGGAAGAACGAAGTACCTAGCGGTAACAGAGATGGGGTGGCCCCAGTGGCAGCGAGCGGCAAGGACACGTCGGCACCGCGTACGACGGCCCAGATCGAGGCGGACATCGCCGGGACCAGGGACCGGCTCGCCGCGACCCTGGACGAGCTCGCCATGCGCGTCCACCCGGCCACCGTCGCCGCCCAGACCAAGGCCAAGGTCCGCGCCACGGTCGAGCGGAAGGCCGGCCGGGCGTACGTCGCGGCGAGCGGCGCCGTCGAGCAGGCCAAGGCGAAGTTCGTGGACGAGGACGGCCGGCCCCGGCTCGACCGGGTGGTGCCGGCCGCGCTGGTCGGCGTCGGCGTGGTGCTGCTGGTCGCCTCGGCGCGGCGGCGGCGCAAGGGCTGAACGGCCGAACGGCCGAGCGGGCGGCCGGGCGGTCGTCCGTCCGGCCGCGGCGGGCCCCGGACTCCCGGCCAGGGAGGCCCGGGGCCTTCGCGCGCCCCCCGTCCGGTACGGTCGGGGCGTGAGCGAGAACGACACCCAGAACACGGCCACGGCCCCCGCGGACGACGACCGGCACGGGCGGCACGACCGGCTCGGGGAGAAGCTGCCGATCCGGATGCTGCACGACCGGGTCCTGGTGCGGACCGAGACCGGCGAGGGCGAGCGGCGCTCCACCGGCGGCATCCTGATCCCCGCCACCGCCGAGCTCTCCCGGCGCTGCGCCTGGGCCGAGGCGGTGGCCGTCGGCCAGAGCGTCCGCTCGGTGGAACCCGGCGACCGGGTGCTGTACGACCCGGAGGACAAGCTGGAGGTCGAGGTCCGCGGCGCGACGTACGTGCTGCTGCGCGAACGCGACCTGCACGCGGTCGCGGCCGGGCGGTTCGGCGACCTGGAGGGCTCGACCGGGCTGTACCTGTAGGACCCGGAGCGAGGGGGCGCCCGCGGGCGCCCCCTCCTTCGTGCCCGCGCGCCCCGGCAAACCAGGTGCGCGGCGGCGCGGCGGGGGCGTAGGTTGGTCGGCCGGTCGGGTCGCGGCCGGTTCCGGCGAGGGGGGCGGAGTGCGGGGCGGGGTCTACTGGGCGGTCGCCGGCGGGGCCTTCCGCCGCTACTCCACCTACCGGGCGGCGACCTTCGCCGGGCTGGTCACCAACACCGTGTTCGGGGCGATCCTCGCCTCCACCATGCTGGCGCTGTGGCGGGCCAGGCCCGGCCTGGGCGGCTACGACGCCGCGCAGGCGGTCACCTACATCTGGATCAGCCAGGCCCTGCTGGTGACGGTCGCGGTCTGGGGCGGCGGCTTCCAGGACGACCTGCAGGCCCGGTTCCGCAGCGGCGACATCGCGATCGACCTGTACCGGCCGGTGGACTTCCAGGGCTGGTGGCTGGCCACCGACCTCGGCCGGGCCGCCTACCAGCTGCTGGGCCGCGGCGCGCTGCCGATGGCCGCCGGGGCGGTGATGTTCGACCTGACGCTGCCCGCCGACCCGCTGGTGTGGGCGGAGTTCCTGCTCGCGGTCGCGCTCGCCGTGCTGGTCAGCTTCGGACTGCGCTTCCTGGCCACCCTGACCGGCTTCTGGCTGCACGAGTCCGAGGGGGTGCGGGCCGCGATGACCGTGGTCTCGATGTTCTTCTCCGGCATGCTGCTGCCGCTCGCGCTCTTCCCCGGCGCGCTCGGCGAACTCGCCCGGGCGCTGCCGTTCTCGGCGATGGTGCAACTGCCCACCGACGTCCTGCTGCGCCGCCGCACCGGCACCGCCCTGCTCGGCCTGTACGGGTTCCAACTGGCCTGGGCCGCCGCCCTGCTCGCTCTCGGCCGGGTCGGCCAGGCGCTCGCCGTCCGCCGGGTGGTGGTCCAGGGTGGCTGAACGCGCGGGCCCGCTCGCCCGGGCCGGCTGGGCGGTGCGCTGCTGGTGGCTGATCTCCGGGATGTGGGTCCGCTCGATGCTGACCTACCGGGCCTCGTTCGCGCTCAGCCTGGCCGCCAACGTCCTGATCACCTTCCTGGACTTCGCGGTGCTGCTGCTGATGTTCTCGCACACCCACCGGCTGGCCGGCTGGACGCTGCCCGAGACCGCCTTCCTGTACGGCACCTCCTCGGTCGCGCTGGGCGCCGCCAACGTCCTGGTCGGATCGGTCGGCGGACTCGGCGAACGGGTCCGGGCCGGCAGCCTGGACACCATGCTGGTCCGGCCCGCCCCCGCGCTGGCCCAGCTCGCCGCCGAACGCTTCTCGCTGCGCCGGATCGGCCGGGTGCTGCAGGCCGGCGCCGTGCTCGGCTGGTCGCTCGCCGCGCTCGACGTGCACTGGACCTGGGACCGGGTGCTGATGGTGCCCGCCCTGCTGCTGTGCGGCACGCTGATCTTCTGCGCGCTGTTCGTCGGCTGCTCCTGCGTGCAGTTCTGGTGGGGCGAGGCCGCCGAGCTGCAGAACGCGGTCACCTACGGCGGCGGGACCGTCCTGCAGTACCCGCCCACCGTGTTCGCCAGGGAACTCGTCGCCGGCACCGTGTTCGGCATCCCGCTGGCGTTCGTCAACTGGCTGCCCGCCCTGCACGTGCTGGACCGGCCCGACCCGCTCGGGCTGCCCGAGGCGTTCCGGTTCGCCGCGCCGCTGGCCGCCGCGCTCTGCCTGCTGGCCGCCGGACTCGCCTGGCGGGCCGGGCTGCGCGCCTACCGCTCCACCGGAAGCTGAGGAAGGACCGGCAGATGGCGATGATCGAGGTCGAGGACGTCCGGCGGAGCTTCACCGTCCGCACCCGGACCGGCCGCTGGCGGCGCGAGAAGCGCGAGGTGCGGGCCGTCGACGGGCTCACCTTCAGCGTCGACGAGGGCGAGTGCGTCGGCTACATCGGGCCCAACGGCGCCGGCAAGTCCACCACCGTCAAGATGCTCACCGGCATCCTCGTCCCCACCGGCGGCCGGCTGCGGGTGGCCGGCGTCGACCCGGCCGCCCGGCGCGCCGAACTCGCCCGCCGGATCGGCGTGGTGTTCGGCCAGCGCACCACCCTGTGGTGGGACCTGCCGCTGCGCGACAGCTACGAGCTCGCCCGCCGGATCTACCGCGTCCCCGACGCCCGCCACCGCGCCAACCTCGACCGGTACGTCGAACTCCTCGACCTCGGCGACCTGCTGGACACCCCCGTCCGGCAGCTCTCGCTCGGCCAGCGGATGCGCGGCGACCTGGCCGCCGCCCTGCTGCACGACCCCGCCGTGCTCTACCTGGACGAACCCACCATCGGCCTGGACACCGTCAGCAAGGCCAAGGTCCGCGAGTTCCTCCGCGAGACCAACCGGGAACGGCGCACCACCGTGCTGCTCACCACCCACGACCTCACCGACATCGAACAGCTCTGCGACCGGGTGATGGTGATCGACCACGGCCGCCTCGTCCTGGACGGGCCGCTGGAACGGCTGCACTCCGTCGGAGAGAGCGAACGCACCCTGGTCGTCGACCTCGCCGAGGCGCACCCGCCGATCGACCTGCCCGGCGTCCGGGTCACCCGCACCGAGGGCCCGCGCCAGTGGCTGGCCTTCCCCGCCAGGCGGAGCGCCGCCCCGATCGTCGCCGCCGTCGCCGCGCGCTACCCCCTGGTCGACCTCTCCGTCCGGGAACCCGCGATCGAGGACGTGATCGCCCGGATCTACGCCGGGAACGCCTCGGTGCCCACCGGCTGAACCCCGCCGCCCCGGGCCGGCCCGGGCCCCGGGCCGCCGCCGCGTCACTCGTTCGAGGGAGGAGAGTGACCAGTCGGCCGATACGGGAGTTGACACCGCGTGACCGAGCAAGCACCGGACGTCAGCGTGGTGATCGCCGTCCACGACACCATGCCCTACCTGACCGACTGCCTGGAGTCGCTGGTCGGCCAGAGCATCGAGCGACGGCGGATGGAAGTGGTCGCCGTCGACGACGGCTCCACCGACGGCTCCACCGAGGAACTCGCCCGCTACGCCGCCGCGTACCCCGGGCTGTTCCGCACCGTGCGGCAGCCCGCGTCCGGCGGACCCGCCAAGCCCACCAACCGCGGCACCGAACTCGCCCGCGGCCGCTACCTGCTCTACCTCGGCGCCGACGACTGGCTCGGCCCCGAGGCGCTGGAGCGGATGGTCGACGCCGCCGACCGCTGGAACTCCGACGTGCTCATCCCCAAGCAGGTCGGCGAACACGGCCGGGTCGTCCCGCAGGGCATCTTCGACCGCACCGCCGAGCAGGTCGGCTTCACCGACTCCGCGCTCGCCTGGGCCCTCGGCGACACCAAGCTGTTCCGCCGCGACCTGGTCACCCGGCACGGGCTGCGCCGCCGCGAGGACCTGGTCATCCACTCCGACCAGCCGTTCACCCTCGGCGCGCTGCTGCACGCCCGCAAGGTCTCCGTCCTCGCCGACTACGACTACTACCACTTGGTGCTCCGCCGGGACCGCTCCAACGTCACCCACCGGGCCGGGCCGATCGACCGGCTGCGCGGCTTCACCGCCGCCCACGAGGTGCTCGACCGCGGCACCCCGCCCGGACCCGCCCGGGACGCCGTCCGCGCCCGCTACTTCAGCTGGGACGTCCCCCAACTGCTGCAGCCCCCGTTCCTCGCCGAACCGCCCGCCACCCAGCGCCGGATCGTCCAGGAGATCGGGCAGTTCACCGAACGGCACTGCTCGCCCGCCGTGTTCCGCACCCTGCCCGTCCCCGCCCGGCTGCGCCTCGCCCTCGCCCGGCGCGGCGAACTGCACGCCCTGTGCGACCTGATCGCCTGGGAACGCGACCACGGCGAACCCGGCACCGTCCGCCGCCGCTCCCGGCTCTACGCCGACTACCCGATGTTCCGCGACCGGCGCCTCGGCCTGCCCGACGCCCTCTTCGAGACCGGCCGCGCCCCCGGCCCCGACGGCTGGCGCCGCCTCGTCCCCGCACCGCTGCGCCGCGCCCGGTGGGCCCTCAAGCGCAGGCTGCGCACGGCCCGGCGGGACGGGCTGGCGGCCGCGCTGCGGGGCACCCGGTGAGCGCCCCGGCGCAGGGCCCCGAGGGCCCCGGGGGCTCTGAGGACCCCGGGGGCGGCGGGGCGGCGCCCGGGCAGGCGTGGGACGTCTGCGTGGTGGGCCTCGGCAAGATCGGCCTGCCGCTGGCCGTCCAGTTCGCCGCCAAGGGCCACCTGGTCACCGGCGCCGACATCGCCCCCGGGACGGTCGCCGCCGTCAACGCCGGACGCCCGCCCTTCCCGCGCGAGGCCCACCTCGCCGAACGGCTCGCCGGGACCGTCGCCGCCGGCCGGCTGCGCGCCACCACCGACACCACCGCCGCGGCCGCCGGCGCCGACGCCGTGGTGATCGTCGTCCCGCTGGTCACCGACGCCGCCGGACACCCCGACTTCGCCCTGCTGGACGCCGCCACCGACGCCGTCGCCGCCGGACTGCGCCCCGGCACCCTGGTCAGCTACGAGACCACGCTGCCGGTCGGCACCGTCCGCGGCCGCTTCGCCCGGCGGCTGGAGACCGGCTCCGGACTGGCCGCCGGACGGGACTTCGCGCTGGTGTTCAGCCCCGAACGGGTCCGCACCGGACGGGTCTTCGCCGACCTGCGGCGCTACCCCAAGCTGGTCGGCGGCATCGACGAGGCGTCCACCCGGCGCGGCGTCGACTTCTACCGGGCCGTGCTCGACTTCGACCCGCGCCCCGACCTGCCGCGCGGCAACGGCGTGTGGGCGCTGTCCGGCGCGGAGGCCGCCGAGTTCGCCAAGCTCGCCGAGACCACCTACCGGGACGTCAACATCGCGCTGGTCAACCAGTTCGCCCGGTACGCGGACCGGGTCGGCGTGGACCTCGCCGAGGTCGTCGACGCCTGCAACTCGCAGCCCTACAGCCACCTGCACCGCCCCGGCATCGCGGTCGGCGGCCACTGCATCCCGGTCTACCCCCGGCTCTACCTGTGGAACGACCCCGGCGCCACCGTGGTCCGCGCCGCCCGCGAGGCCAACGAACTCGTCCCCGCGTACGCCGTCGGCCTGCTGGAGGGCGCGTACGGCCCGCTGACCGGCGTGCCCGTCACGGTGCTCGGCGCGTCCTACCGCGGCGGGGTCAGGGAGACCGCGTACTCCGGGGTGTTCCCGCTGGTCGAGGCGTTGCGGGCGGCCGGCGCGGAGGTCGGCGTCAGCGACCCGCTGTACGCCCCGGAGGAACTGGCCGCGCTCGGCCTGCCGCCCGACCAGGGCAAGCCCGCCGCCGCGCTGGTCGTCCAGGCCGACCACCCCGAGTACCGGGACCTCGGCGCCGTCGACTTCCCCGGCGTCCGGGTGCTGCTCGACGGCCGCCGGGTCACCGACCCGGCGCGCTGGGAGGGCGTGCGGCGGATCGTCCTCGGCGGGGGCGGGTAGGAAGGCCGCTCCGGGAGGGCGGATTCGCGGGGCGGCGGCCGTTCTGCGAGTGGGATTCGCGGGGCGGCGGCCGCCGCACGCGGATCCTGTGCGAGTCTGGCGGGGTGAGCGTGGACGAGACTGCCCCCGGAGTGAGCTTCACCGCCGCCGACGAGGAGAAGCGGCGCGGTGTGCGGAAGATGAAGACCGTCGCGACCGGGCTGCTCGGCCTGGCCACGCTGGTGTTCGCCCTCGCCACCTGGGCGGAGGCCTCCGGCGCGGGCGGCTGGGCCGGGTACGTGGCGGCCGCCGCCGAGGCCGGCATGGTCGGCGCGCTCGCCGACTGGTTCGCCGTCACCGCCCTGTTCCGCCGCCCGTTCGGCCTGCCGATCCCGCACACCGCGATCATCCCGACCAAGAAGGACGCCTTCGGGCGTTCGCTCGGCGACTTCGTCGGCGACAACTTCCTCTCCGCGCCGGTGGTCCGGGCCCGGCTCGGCAAGGTCGGCGTGGCCCGGCTGCTCGGCGAGTGGCTGTCCGCGCCCGGCAACGCCGAACACGTCACCCGGGAGGCCGCCACCGCGCTGCGCGGCCTGCTGGAGGTGCTCCGCGACGAGGACGTGCAGGCCGTCGTCGCCGAGGCGGTCACCCGGCGGGCCGACGCCACCTCGGTCGCCGAACCCGCCGGACGGCTGCTCGGGAAGATCGTCGACGACGGCGGCCACAAGGGCGTCGTCGACCTGGTCGTCACCCGCGCCCACGACTGGCTGGTCGACCACCACGGCGAGGTGGTCGCCCGGGTCACCGCCAAGACCCCCGGCTGGACGCCGAAGTTCCTCGACCAGCAGGTCGGCGAACGCGTCTACAAGGAACTGCTGCGCTTCGTCGGCGACGTCCGCGACGACCCCGTGCACCCGGCCCGCGGCGCCCTCGACAACTTCCTCGCCGACTTCGCCC
Organism: Kitasatospora sp. NPDC015121; assembly: GCF_055562955.1. Classification (NCBI taxonomy): domain Bacteria; kingdom Bacillati; phylum Actinomycetota; class Actinomycetes; order Kitasatosporales; family Streptomycetaceae; genus Kitasatospora; species Kitasatospora sp. NPDC015121. The sequence goes on along the minus strand of NZ_JBVHEH010000012.1, from coordinate 151,937 downwards.
GCGAGCTCCAGCACGACCCGGCGACCATCGCCCGGGTCGAACGCGCCAAGTCCGACCTGCTGGCCCGCCCCGAGGTGCAGGACCTGATCGCCTCGTCCTGGGCCGCCGTCCGCGGCCTGCTGCTGAACGCCGCCGAGGACGAGGACAGCGAACTGCGCCGCCGCCTCACCGAGGGCCTGCGCACGCTGGGTCGCAAGCTCGCCACCGACAGCAAAATCCAGGCAAAAACTGACGGTTGGCTGCTGAAGGTCGTCGACCACGTCGTCACCAACTACCGGCACCAGATCACCTCGCTGATCTCGGACACGGTGGCGGGCTGGGACGCCGACGACGCCTCCCGCAAGATCGAGGCCAACGTGGGCCGTGACCTGCAGTTCATCCGGATCAACGGCACCGTGGTCGGCGCGCTGGCCGGCCTGCTGATCCACACCGTCAGCACCGCGCTCGGCGGCTGACGGCCCGTCGGCGGACCGTCCGGTCGGTGGTGGTTCGTCCTCGACGGGCGGGGGCCCGCCGCCGCCCGCCGGGCGTCCGGCGGCTTGGGTAGGGTGAGCGACCGTCCGGCGCGACCAGGGGGGTCGGGCGCCGCTTTCCACGGGGGAGTTGACGGATCATGACGGTGCGCGCACGGAACTTCGGGCTGCGGGTGGCGGCGCTCGGCGCGGTCGCGCTGGTGCTGACGGCCTGCAACGACGACGAGACCGCGGACGCCGGGGCGGGCGCCCCGTCGTCGGCCGCGGCCACGGCTCCGGCCACGGACCTGGCCACGGGCGCGGCGAGCGCCGCGGCGAGCCCGACCGGCAAGGCCAAGTCCAAGCCGAAGGAGTCGCCCAAGCCCAGCACCCGGACCAACACCGGCGCGGCGGGCTCCGACGCGGCCGCCCGGGCGAAGGTCGACAAGCTGGTGCTGAGCGCCGCGGACTGGGGCAAGGGCTTCAAGGCCGACGGCGAGGACAGCACCGACACCTCGCACTGGGCGATGAACGCCTCCTGCGTCAACGTCACCGACGGCGACGACCCCAACCAGGTGGCCGCCGCCAACCGCTTCGTGGTCGCCGACCACAGCAACGGCGACGCCACGCTGGCCAACACCTGGGTGGTCCAGTTCACCACCAAGGAGGCCGCCCACACGTACCTCGCGAACATCGCCGCCGACACCAGGCGCTGCGAGAACTCCACCAGCGCGGACGGCGAGACCAGGTACACCACCGCGCACGAGGTCGTCGCCCCGCAGGTCGCCGGCGCCGACGAGGTGTACGCGGAGGAGGGCCTGGGCGACTACGCAACCACCGACGGCGGCCGCACCGGGGACCGCCCCTACGGCGCGGTCTACGCCCGCAAGGGCTCGGTCGTGGTGATGGCCAACGTGGACAGCGACCCGTCGACCGACGACTTCGAGTTCCGCCGCCTGGCGCAGCAGGCGGTCAAGCAGATCGCCGCCAAGTGGTGACCGTCGGGTGCTGACGGCCCGGCGGACGCGCGCGGGTTAGCATGCGAGGTCTGTCCGGCGGCGGGAGCCGTCCGGAACCGGGTGAGAGTAGACGGGAGCGGACCGTGGCCGAAGGAGTCCGGGCAACCGGGGGAGTCCGGGGCATCGAGGCGTTCATCGCCGGCATGCCCAAGGCGGAGCTGCACGTGCACCACGTGGGGTCGGCCTCGCCGCGGGTGGTGGCCGAACTGGCCGCCCGGCACGCCGGCCGCAGCAAGGTCCCGGTCGACCCGCAGGCGCTCGCCGAGTACTTCACCTTCACCGACTTCGCGCACTTCATCGAGGTCTACCTGAGCGTCGTCGACCTGATCCGGGACGCCGAGGACGTCCGCGCCCTGACGTACGGCGTCGCCCAGGACATGGCCCGGCAGAACATCCGGTACGCCGAACTGACCGTCACCCCGTACTCGTCGGTCAGCCGCGGCATCCCCGACGTCGCCTTCATGGAGGCGATCGAGGACGCCCGGCTGTCCGCCGAGAAGGACCTCGGCATCGTGCTGCGCTGGTGCTTCGACATCCCCGGCGAGGCCGGACTCGTCTCCGCCGAGGAGACCGCCCGCCTCGCCCTCGACCTGGCCCCCGACGGCCTGGTCTCGTTCGGCCTCGGCGGCCCCGAGATCGGCGTGCCGCGCCCGCAGTTCAAGCCGTACTTCGACCGGGCCCGGGCGGCCGGCCTGCACAGCGTCCCGCACGCGGGCGAGTCGACCGGCCCCGAGACCGTGTGGGACGCGATCCGCGAACTCGGCGCCGAACGGATCGGGCACGGCACCCAGTCCGTCAAGGACCCCGCCCTGGTCGACCACCTCGGCGAGCACCGGATCCCGCTGGAGGTCTGCCCGACCTCCAACCTGGCGACCCGGGTGGTCGAACGGATCGAGGAGCACCCGATCCGGCAGATGGTCGACGCCGGACTGCTGGTCACCGTCAACAGTGACGACCCGCCGATGTTCGGCACCGACCTGAACACCGAGTACGCGGTCGCCGCGAAGCTGCTCGGCCTGGACGAGTCCGGCATCGCCGCGCTCGCCCGCAACGCCGTCGAAGCCTCCTTCCTGGACGCGGCGGGCAAGCGCCGACTGACCGGCGAGATCGACGCCTACCTGGCGGGCTGGCCCGTCGCCTGAGGACCGGCGGGCTGCTCGGGGTGCTTGGGCTTCTTGGGGTGCTTGGGCTCCCCGGGCCGGACGGGTTCCCCGAGGGCGGTCGGGCGGTGCAGGTACCAGCGCTCGGCCGCCGCCCAGGCGGTGGAGGCCAGCAGGTAGAGGCCGCCCGCGAGGGGCAGCAGCAGGGCGAACAGCGGGGTGCCGAAGGACAGCCAGCGCAGGAGACCGGCGGGGGCCCCGCCGGCCGTCGGCGCCGGGGCGCGGCGGGCACCCCACCAGGCGAGGGCGAGCAGCGCCGCCTCCAGGACGGCGAACACCGCGAACTGCGCCGGAGCGTGCGCGGCGGTGGGGTGGGTGCCGAGCGGGACGCCCGCGAGCGTCGCGTCGAGCAGGTGGCCCGGATCGCCGGTGAACAGGCGGTACATCACCGAGAAGAACGGCGCCTGCAACAGCGCCGGGAGCAGCCCCGTGAACGGGCCGACCCCCTCGGCGCGGTGCAGCGCGAGCACCTCCCGGTTCAGCCGCTCGGGATCCTTGCCGTGCCGCTCGCGCAACCGCGCGACCTCCGGCGCGAGCCGGGCCCGGGCCCGCTCGGCCCGCGCCGCCGATCGGGCCAGCGGATGCAGGGCGGCCCGGACCGCCAGGGTGAACAGGACGATCGCGACCGCGGTGGGAACGACGCCCGCGAGAGCCGCGACGGCGGCGTGCGCGAGACGGACGGCAGGGTCGAGGACGCTCAGGACGGACATGCTGGGGCTCTCCGGAAGTCGACGGACGGGCAGGCGACGGTGCACGGAGGGCGGACGGAGGAGGGGGCGACGCCGAGCCGCCACCGGCCCGGCACCGGCCCGGCACCGGCGGCGGACGCCGCAGTGGGTGTCTGGTCGGTCGTGGGCGCGGTGGGACTCGGACGGTGCGTGGCTGCACGCCGCCCCGCGTCCTGGCCGGACACGGGGTTCGGAGCGGCGGCAGCAGCGCGGGAGGAGAGAAGGAGTGGGTGCCCCTCAGACGGCCGCCGGGCAGCGGCCCGGTGCCCGGGGGCGGGGCCGGCCCGGGGCGTCCGGATCCCGTGGCGGGAGGTACGCGGTCCGGTAGGCACGCCGCCGGAGCGCGGCCGCGTGGACGGCCGCCGGAGTGCGGGCACCCGGAACGCGGGCCGAGGCGAGGCTGACGGCGACGGTGGCCGCGAGCAGCAGCAGCGCGGCGGCGGTCAGGGCGCCGGTGCCGGGGCCGGCACCGCCGGGGTCGAGGAGCAGGTCGCCGGTGAGGACCCGGAGCAGCACGAGGAGCAGCGGCGTAGCGAGCACGGGCGTCCTCCTCGGGCGGGGCGGGTTTCGGTGTCGTGGCATCGATGTCGCGTGATGGGTGTCGCGTCATCGATGCCGTGTCAACGGTCGGGTGTTGCCCCGGAGTTCCGGCCGGGTCATGGTGTCGCAGCATCGATGTCGGGTCATCGGCTGCGCGGGGCGATGGGGGCAGGGCGGGGTTGGTGTCACGTCATCGGTGCTGCGACACCGGTGTCGCGTCATCCATGACTCGGCATGCATGTCGCGACATCGATGACACAGCACCCATGCTGCGACATGCATGCTGCGCTATGGATGACGTGACACCGATGACGCGACATGGATGTCGAGGCATGGGTGCTGTGTCACCGATGTCGTGCCACTGATGTCGCATCACTGGCGCCGCGCCGCCGGCGGGCCGGGAGGCCGAGGGCCGCCCCACCCGCCGGCGGGCCGGCGGCTCAGGGGAGGCGGACCACGGAGGCCGTCGCGGCGGAGGCCCGGGCGGCCTCCAGGACGGCGAGGGTGGCGACCGCGTCGCGCGGGTCGACGGGCGGCGGGGTGTGGTCGGCGAGGGAGGCGGCGATGCCCGCGTAGTAGGCGGGGTAGGCGCCGGGGTCGGTGGGGACGGGGTCGGCGTCGCCGTCGGTGCCGACCAGGCCGTACGCGGCGGGGTCGTCGTCGCCCCAGTGGTCGTCGGGGCCGCCGGGGCGGTGGCCGGCGCGCAGGGCCGCCTCCTGCGGGTCCATGCCGAACTTGACGTACCCGGCGCTGTCGCCGAGCACCCGCAGGCGGGGGCCGGCGAGTGCGGCGACGGCGCTGGTCCACAGCTGGGAGCGGACGCCGCCGGTGTGGGTGAGGGCGAGGAAGGCGTCGTCGTCGACCACCGCGCCGTCCCGGCGCACGTCGATCTCCGCGTACACCGCCTCGACCGGGCCGAACAGGGTGAGCGCCTGGTCGACCAGGTGGCTGCCGAGGTCGTACAGGGTGCCGCCGACCTCGGCGGGGTCGGCGAGTTCGCGCCAGCCCGGCTTGGGCTTGGGGCGGAAGCGCTCGAAGCGGGACTCGAAGCGGTGCACCCGGCCGAGTCGGCCCTCCTCGATCAGGCGTCGGGCGGTCAGGAAGTCACCGTCCCAGCGCCGGTTCTGGAACACCGACAGCAACAGGCCGGACTTCTCGGCGAACTCGCACAGGTCGCGGGCCTCGGCGCTGGTCGCGGCGAGCGGCTTGTCGACCACGGTGGCCAGGCCGGCGAGCAGGGCGGTGCGGGCGAGCGGGACGTGGGTGCGGTTGGGGGAGGCGATCACCACCAGGTCGAACCGGTCGGCGTCCTCGAACAGCTGCTCGGGGGTGTCGAGGGCGCGGGCGCCCGGGTGGTCGCGGTGCAGTTGGGCGCGGCGGTCGGGGTTGGCGGTGACCACCGCGTCCAGCTGCAGGCCGGGGGTGGTCGCGATCAACGGGGCGTGGAAGGCGGAGCCTGCCAGGCCGTAGCCGATCAGGCCGACGCGGAACGGGGCGGAGGGCGTGCTGCTCATGCCCTCAACTCAATCATCCCGGCCTCCCGGAGCCGTGGAGGCCACCCGGGAGGCCGGGGCGGAGGCGGAGACGCGGTGGGGTCAGCGTCCGTGCCGGGGACGGCGGCGACACAGGACGACGAACGCCGCGCCGGTCAGCAGCAGCACCGAACCCAGCGACAGCAGAACGCCGTTGGCGGTCGCGTCGCCGCCACCGGTCTGGGCCAGCTGCTGCGGGGAGGGGGAGGGAGCGAGAGAGGAGGGGGAGGGGGAAGGGGAAGCGGGGGCGTCGCCGGTCCGCGCGTCCGTCCGGTCGTCCGCGTCCTGGGTGCCGCCCGCCGCGATCGCCGCCGTGCACGGCGCCGACGTCGGGTGCTCGGGCCCCTCCAGGTGGCAGCCCCGGACGTGGCCGGGCGGGTTCTGCGTCGAGCCGTGCGCCCCGGCGGTCCCGGCGGCCGGGGCGCCGAGCAGGACGGCGGCCGCCAGCAGCGGGACGGCGGCGCGGCGGGCAGTGAGGGAGAGGGCGGCGAGCGGGAGGGTGCGGCGGGTGGCGGGGCGGTGGGCGGAGGCCATCGGGCTCCCTTGCGTCGTGCGGAGAGAGGGTGTGTCTCGGGACGCTAGCCAGCCGGGGCAGGTGAGTTGACGGTACGTCAGGGTAGTTACGAGCGGCTTAAGGCGGTGTTGAGGTGCCCCGGACCGCGGTTGACGGTCCGGGGCCGGGCGGTCACCCGCCGTTCGCGAACAGGGTGGTGGCCGCGCGCTGGGTGTCGGTGTACTCGCGGACGGCGGCGATCAGGCCGTCGCGGACGGTGAAGATCCCCAGGTTGCGGTTCTCGTAGAGCCGGCCGTGCACGGTGGTGCAGCGCGAGGTCCACTCGGCGACCACCCGGTCGCCCTCGACGACCGGCTCGCCGACCAGGGCGACCTCGACGGCGGTGCCGGGGGCGATCAGGCCGCCGATCGCGCCGAGGAACCCCTCGACGACGGCCTTCCGGCCGCGCCACTCGCCGCTCAGCGGCAGGTCGCCCGGGTAGGTCCAGACGGCGTCCTCGGTGAAGGCGTCCCGGACGGCGTCCGCGTCGCCGCGGGCCACCGCGTTCACGTAGTCGACGACGACGGTGCGCGGGTCGGTGCGCGGGTCGGTGCTCATGGCGGATCTCCTCGGAGGTTCGGAAACGGGGGCGGAGGCAGGGGGAGCGGGTCGGGCCGAAGGTCAGCCGAGGGTCAGGACGGCGTTGCCGCGGACGCGCCGGCCGCGCAGGGCGGCGACCGCCTCGGCGGTGTGCCGCCAGCCGTCGCGCAGGCCGATCTCGGGGTGCAGCCGGTCCTCGGCGGTCAGCCGGACCAGGGTGCGCAGGTCGGGGCCGTCCGGGTGGTCGACGTCCGCGTAGCTGAAGTGCTGGACGGTCGCCGAGACCGGGCCGTTCAGCAGCGCGAAGAAGTCCAGCCGGACCGGCTCGCGGGAGGCCTGACCGAACCACAGCAGCCGGCCGCGCGGGGCGAGCAGCGCCAGGGCCCGGGGCAGCTCGGGGCCGCCGGTCGACTCCAGCACCAGGTCGTACGGGCCGACCGCCCCGGCCACCGAGTGCACCACCTCGGTGGCGCCCAACTCCAGGAGCCGCGAGCCGCGTTCCGCGTTCGCGGTGACGGCGGTCAGCTGCGCCCCGGCGGCCGCGGCCAGTTCGGTCAGGTAGTGGCCGACCCCGCCGGAGGCGCCGGTCAGCAGCAGCCGCCGCCCCGCGACCGGCCCCGCCGCGCGCAGCAGCCGCAGCGCGGTGAGGCCCGCCAGTGGCAGCGCGGCGGCCGTCGGCGCGTCCAGCCGCTCCGGCAGCACCGCCAGCGCGTCCGTGCGCACCGCCGCGTACTCCGCCCAGCCGGCGCCCGGCGGATGGGCCACCACCCGCTGCCCGACGGCCGGACCGCTGCCGTCCGCGGCGGCCTGCACGACCAGCCCGGCGACGTCCTTGCCCGGCCGCCAGCCCGGCGGCGGATCCTCCAGCAGGAAGGTCTCGCCCCGGTTCACCGAGAACGCGTCCACCTTCACCAGCACCTCGGCCGGGCCCGGTGCGGGCTCCGCGACCTCGGCGAACTCGACCGTGCCGTGCGCCGGAACAAGGGCCTTCATCGGGGTACTTCCTCTCCTCGCCCATCAACTCGCCGACCGGGCGGAGGGGTTGGGGCCCCGACTGCTCGGTCCCGGTCCGTCCGCCGACGAGGCAAGTCAACGGCCCGGGCCCCCGGAGGGTCCAACAACCGGAACGGCCCCACGACAACCGGTGGTTGTCGACGATGATGGCCCGATGGACGACCCGGACCTCCGGCAGTTGCGCGCCTTCGTCGCGGTGGCCGAGCAGCGCCACTTCGGGCGCGCCGCCGAGCAGTTGGCGATCAGCCAGCAGGCCGCCTCGAAGCGGATCGCCGCCCTGGAACGGGAGTTGGGCGTCCGGCTGCTCGACCGGGGCCCGGCCGAGGTCCGCCTCACCGACGCCGGACAGCGGCTGCTCGCCCCCGCCCGGGCTGCGCTGGCCGCCGGGCGGGCCGCCGTCGCCGCCGCCCGCCAGCAGGCCGCACCCGCCCGGCTGGACGTCTGGGGCCACCTGTTCGAGCCGCTCCGCACGGTGCGCGAAGTCCTGTCCGGAGCAAGCGGGTCGGCCGTCGAGGTCGGCGCCGCCCGGGACCTGGACGCGGTCGCCGCCGGGCTGTCCCGGGGCGAGAGCGCCGCCGGGTTCGGCCGCCACCAGCCGGGATCGGGACGGGAGTTGGCGCACCGTCTGGTCCGGCTGGAGCCCGTCGACGTGGTGCTGCCGGCCGACCACCCGCTGACCGGCGCCGACCGGGTGCGCCCCGCCGACCTGGCCGCGCTCCGGCTGGTGCTGCCCGCGGACCCGGCCCGGCTGGACTTCCTGGCCCGGTTCGGCGAGCGCTTCGGCGTCCCGCTGCTGCCCGGCGAGGCCAACCTGGGCCTGGCCCACCTGCTCGACCGGGTCCGCGCGCTGCCCGACGGCTGCACCCTGCTACCCGCCGAACTCCCGCTCGCCGTCCCGCCCGGCCTGGCCGTCCGCCCGCTCGTCGACCCCGTCCCGCTGTACGCGTGGTCGCTGGTCTGGCACCGCGAACGCCCGCACCCCGCCGTCCCCGCCCTGCTGCGCGCCTTCGCCGAGCGGGGCCGCGACCGCCGCTGGCTGGAGTACCGACCCGGCCGCGACTGGCTGCCCGGCGCGGACGCCGACGAGCTGGCGTGACGGCGTGACGGCGTGACGGCGCCAAGGCGGACCGGCGGACCGGCGTGACGAAGGCCCCGGCGCGGTGCGCGCCGGGGCCCCGGGGCCCTGCGGAGAGGGGCGTCAGATCAGCTCGATCAGGTCGGCGATCGAGTTGACCACCTGGGTCGGCCGGTACGGGAAGCGCTCGACCTCGGAGGCCTGGGTCAGGCCGGTGAGGACCAGGAAGGTCGACATGCCCGCCTCCATGCCGGAGACGATGTCGGTGTCCATCCGGTCGCCGATCATCGCGCTGTGCTCGGAGTGCGCGCCGATCGCGTTCAGGCCGGCCCGCATCATCAGCGGGTTCGGCTTGCCGACGAAGTACGGCTCCACGCCGGTCGCCTTGGTGATCAGCGCGGCCACCGCGCCGGTCGCGGGCAGCGCGCCCTCGGCGGACGGGCCGGTCTCGTCCGGGTTGGTCGCGATGAACCGGGCGCCGTCGTTGATCAGGCGGACGGCCTTGGTCATCGCCTCGAACGAGTACGTCCGGGTCTCGCCCAGCACGACGAAGTCCGGGGCGGTGTCGGTCAGCACGTAGCCCACGTCGTGCATCGCGGTGGTCAGACCGGCCTCGCCGATCACGTACGCGGTGCCGCCCGGACGCTGGTCGTCCAGGAACTTCGCGGTGGCCAGCGCGGACGTCCAGATGTGCTCGGCGGGCACGTCCAGGCCCATCCGGGCGAGGCGGGCGTGCAGGTCGCGCTGGGTGTAGATCGAGTTGTTGGTGAGCACCAGGAAGGGCTTCCCGGACTCACGCAGCCGCTGGATGAAGGCATCGGCCCCGGGAATCGGCACGCCCTCGTGGATGAGGACTCCGTCCATGTCGGTCAGCCAGGTCTCGATGGGCTTGCGGTCTGCCACTGTGGGTGTCTCCTTGGTCTTGCACAGGTCGAACGATCTTCGTGATCGCTCCGACCGGACACCACTGGCCGGTCGGGCGCCACAGGCTGCCCCAACGCCGATCAGCCTAGTCGCCCGGCCCGGACGGCCACAGGGGAGTCCGCGCCCGTGGACGCCCCGGCCCCGCCGCCGGACGCCGACGGCGGAGGGGGAGCGCGCCACCCGGGCCGAACGCGGGCGGCGGGCTGTCGGCGCGACTGTGTAGCGTTCACCGCGGTGGGTCCGCAGCGGGCCCGCGGAACGGTACGTACGAGTGAGAGCGGCCGCCGTTCGGCGCGGCCGGTGGGAGGTACTGACGTGACGGAGCTGGCCGAGGCGACCGCGGGCGGCGCGCCGGAACTGCCCGAGTCCTGGCGGGCGGTGCTCGCCGAGGAGACCGGCAAGCCCTACTACGCGCAGCTGACCGAGTTCCTGGCCGCCGAGCGCGCCGAGCACGAGGTCTTCCCGCCCGCCGGGCAGGAGTTCTCGGCGCTGGAGGCGACGCCGTACGGGGACGTCAAGGTGCTGATCCTCGGTCAGGACCCTTACCACGACAACGGCCAGGCGCACGGCATGAGCTTCTCCGTGCTGCCCGGCGTGAAGACCCCGCCGTCGCTGCGCAACATCTACAAGGAGCTCAACACCGACCTGGGCCTGTTCACCGACCCCGCGACCGGCACCGGCTTCCTGCCGCCCGACAACGGGTACCTGATGCCGTGGGCCGAGCAGGGCGTGCTGCTGCTCAACGCGGTGCTCACGGTGCGGGCGCACGAGGCCAACTCGCACAAGAACAAGGGCTGGGAGAAGTTCACCGACGCGGTGATCAAGGCGGTCAGCGCCCGCGAGGAGCCCTGCGTGTTCGTGCTGTGGGGCGGCTACGCGAAGAAGAAGCTCCCGCTGATCGACACCGGGCGGCACGTGGTCGTCCAGGGCGCGCACCCCTCGCCGCTGTCGGCCAAGCTGTTCCTCGGCAGCAAGCCGTTCTCGCAGATCAACGAGGCCCTGGAGGGCTTCGGCGAGAAGCCGGTCGACTGGCGGATCCCGAACCTGAAGGGCTGACCACCCGTCGGAGGGGGCCCGGAGCGCACCGCGCCCGGGCCCTCTCCGGTCTCCGGCGGACCGTCAGCCCGGGTCAGTCCGGGTCAGTCCGGGTCAGTCCGGGTCAGTCCGGGTCAGTCCGGGTCAGTCCGTCAGGACCGGCGGCGGGGTGGCGGCCCGGAGCCGGTCGAGGGTGGTGCCCCCGGCGAGCTCGACCAGGCGCAGGCCGTCGGGGGTGACGTCGAGGGTGGCGAGGTCGGTGACGATCCGGTGGACGACGGCGCGGCCGGTGGCGGGGAGGGTGAGCTCGTCGACGATCTTGGGGGTGCCGTCCTTGGCGGTGTGCTCCATGACGACGATCAGGCGGCGGGCGCCGTGGACGAGGTCCATCGCCCCGCCCATGCCCTTGACCGTCCTGCCGGGGATCGTCCAGTTGGCGAGGTCGCCGGTGGCGGAGACCTGCATGGCGCCCAGGACGGAGACGTCGATGCGGCCCGAGCGGACCATGGCGAAGGAGGCGGCGGAGTCGAAGTAGGCGGCGCCGGGGCGGACGGTGACGGTCTCCTTGCCGGCGTTGACCAGGTCGGGGTCGACGTCGGCCTCGGCGGGGTAGGGGCCGGTGCCCAGGATGCCGTTCTCGGAGTGCAGGACGACGTGGACGCCGGGCGGCAGGTGGCCGGGGATCAGGGTGGGCAGGCCGATGCCGAGGTTGACGTACTGGCCGTCGCGCAGTTCGCGGGCGGCCCGGGCGGCGAGCGCCTCGCGCGGGTCCGGGGCGGCGGCGGTCATCGGGACTCCTCCGGGGCGGCGAGGGTGGCGAGGGCGGTGGGGGCCGCGGGCGCGGCGGGGGCGGTGAGGGTGCGGCGTTCGACGCGGCGGTCGTCCGGGTCGGCGGCCACCACCCGGTCGACGTGGATGCCGGGCAGGTGGACGGCGTCCGGGGGGATCTCGCCCGGCTCGACGATCCGGTCGGCCTCGACGAGGGTGATCCGGCCGGCGGTGGCGCACAGCGGGTTGAAGTTGCGGGCGGCGGCGTGGAAGACGCAGTTGCCGTGCCGGTCGGCGACGGCGGCGCGCACCAGGGCGTAGTCGGCGCGGATGGCCTCCTCCAGCAGGTGGCGGCGGCCGTCGAAGGTGCGGACCTCCTTGGGCGGGGAGGCCAGCGCGACCGAGCCGTCCGCGGCGTAGCGCCAGGGCAGGCCGCCCTCCTCGACCTGGGTGCCGACACCGGCGGGGGTGTAGAAGGCGGGGATGCCCGCGCCGCCGGCCCGCAGCCGCTCGGCCAGGGTGCCCTGCGGGACGAGTTCGACCTCCAGTTCGCCGGCCAGGTACCGGCGGGCGAACTCCTTGTTCTCGCCGACGTAGGAGGAGGTCATCCGGGCGATCCGGCCGGCCCGCAGCAGCAGGCCCAGGCCCCAGTCGTCCACGCCGCAGTTGTTGGAGACCACCCGCAGGCCGGTGGTCCCGGCGGCGGCCAGGGCACCGATCAGGGTGGACGGGATGCCGCACAGGCCGAAACCGCCGACCGCCAGCAGCGCGCCGTCGGGGATGTCCCCGACCGCGCGCGCCGGGGAGTCCAGGACCTTGTCCAAGGGGGGCCACCTTTACCAGGGGAGGGGGTGCTGACTGCCGCACCACCCTCCCCGCGGGCCGCGGGCCTTTCCATGGCGGGCGCCGCCACGGGTCCGGCCCGCCCCATGTGCCCGCCGCACACTCCGCGCCGGGCGGCGCCGCGACATGGCGGCGGGCCACACAGCGCGGACAGCCGATGCGTGGACCCGGCACATGTCGTCCCCGGGACGGCGCCCCTACGGTTCCGGCATCCCACCAGCACCGGCACGTCAGGAGCCCGCCACCATGTCAGTCACGGACGTTCCCCGCAGACGCCCCGCCCGGAAGCTCGCCGCGCTGGCGGCCTGCGCGCTGTTCGCGGCGGGGTGCGCGAAGGCCGGTACGGCCGGCGGTTCCGCCGACGCGGGCGGCGGGAGCCCGGTGAAGGTCGGGCTGGTGTACTCGAGGACGGGCCCGCTGGCCGCGTACGGCAAGCAGTACCTGGAGGGTTTCCGGGCCGGTCTGGCGTACGCGACGAAGGGCACGGGCGCGGTGGACGGCCACCCGGTGGAGGTGGTCGAGCAGGACGACGCGGGGGACCCGGCGAAGGCGGTCTCCGCGGCGAAGGACCTGATCGGCAAGGACGTCAGGGTGCTGGCGGGTTCGACCGCGTCGGGGGTGGCGCTGCAGGTCGCCCCGATCGCCGCGCAGAACAAGGTGCTGTTCATCTCCGGCCCGGCCGCCGCCGACAAGGTGACGGGCCTGAACAAGTACACCTTCCGCTCGGGCCGCCAGTCGTACCAGGACACCAGGGCGGCGGCGTCGTTCATCGGCGACGCCAAGGGCAAGAAGGTCACGGTGCTGGCGCAGGACAACGCGTTCGGGCAGGCGAACGTGGCGGCGGTGAAGGCGGTGCTGGGCGGTGAGGGCGCCACCGTGGAGGCGGTGCTGGCACCGCCGTCGGCGACCGACCTGACGCCGTTCGCGTCGCAGGCGAAGGCCGCCGGGCCCGACCTGCTGTACGTGGCGTGGGCGGGCGACACGGCCTCGGCGCTGTGGACGTCGCTGACCCAGCAGGACGTGTTCTCCGCGACGAAGGTCGTCACCGGCCTGGACGTCGCCGCCTCGTACCCGCTGTTCGGCCCGGCCGCCGAGCGGATCGACTTCCTGAACCACTACTTCGCGGGCGCGGCCGGCACCGAGGTCGAGAAGGCGATGACCGACGCCGTCACGAAGGCCGGCTCCACGCCGGACCTGTTCACCCCGGACGGGTTCACCGCCGCGCAGATGGTGGTGCACGCGCTGGAGTCCACCCGGGGCTCCGTCGCGGACACCGACGCGCTGGTGAGGTCGCTGGAGGGCTGGAGCTTCGACGGGGTGAAGGGCAGGCTGACCGTCCGGGCCGAGGACCACGCGCTGCTGCAGCCGATGTTCCAGGTCAGGCTCACCGGCACCGGCGCCGCCGCCAGGCCCACCGCGGAGAGGACCCTGGACCCCGCCCAGGTCGCCCCGCCGGTCGCCGAGACGGCGGGCTGAGCCCGGTGGGCACCCCCGCCCCGGTCCTGCGGCTGGACGGTCTCGGCTGGTCCGTGCGTGGTGTCCCGATCGTCCGGGACGTGAGCTTCGAGGTCGCGGAGGGCGAGTTCGTGGCCTTCATCGGCCCGAACGGGGCGGGCAAGACCTCCCTGTTCAACCTGGTCTCCGGGATCCACCGGGCCTCGCACGGCTCGCTGCACCTGGACGGCGCGGACGTCACCGCGCTGTCGGTGCCGGCCCGGGCGCGGCGCGGCCTGGGCCGCACCTTCCAGACGTCCTCGCTGTGGCCGGGCCTGACGGTGGCCGAGCACCTGCGGCTGGCGGCGCAGGCCGCGGCGGGACCCGGGGCCTCGTACCGGATCTGGCGCCGGGCCGGCCGCTACCGGCAGCGGGTCGAGGAGGTGCTGGAGCGCACCGGGCTGGCCGGCCGCGCCGACGACCTCGCCGGGTCGCTGTCGCACGGCGGCAAGCGGAAGGTGGAGCTGGCGGTGCTGCTGGTGGGCGAGCCGCGGCTGATCCTGCTGGACGAGCCGATGGCGGGCGTCAGCGCGGAGGAGGTGCCGGCGCTGGTGGAACTGATCCGCTCGGTCCACCGCGAGCAGGGCCGCACCGTGCTGATGGTCGAGCACCACATGGACGTCCTGCTCGGACTGGCCGACCGGCTCGCGGTGATGCACCACGGCACGCTGCTGGCGCTCGACGCCCCCGACGCGGTGATGGCCGACGCCACCGTGCAGGGGGCCTACCTGGGGGAGGCGCTGTGAGCGGCCCGTTGTTGAGGGTGCGCGGCCTGCGGGTGGTCGTCGACGGCCTGCACATCCTGCACGGGGTGGACCTGGACGTCGCCGCCACCGGCGTGACCGCGCTGCTGGGCCGCAACGGCGCGGGCAAGACCACCACCGTCAAGGCCGTCATGGGCCTGGTCCCGCGCACCGGGGAGGTCGTCTTCAACGGTGCGGACATCACCCGGCTGCCCACCCACCGGGTGGTGCGGCGCGGCATCGGCTACGCCCCGGAGGACCGCGGGATCTTCGCGGGCCTGAGCGTGGCGGAGAACCTGCGCCTGGCCGAACGCGACGGCACCCCGGCCTACGACCTGGTGTTCGAGCTGTTCCCCGAACTCGCGCAGCGCCGCGGGCAGCCCGCCGGCACCCTGTCCGGCGGACAGCAGCAGATGGTCGCCATCGCCCGGACCCTGCTCAACGGCAACCGCCTGATCATCGCGGACGAGCCCACCAAGGGCCTCGCCCCCAGGATCGTCACCGAGGTCGCCGACGTCCTGGCCCGCGCCGCCCGCACCGTCCCGGTCCTGCTGGTCGAACAGAACCTCGCCCTGGTGCGCCGCGTCGCCGGCCCGTGCGCGGTCCTGGCCGACGGCCGCACCGCCCACCAGGGCCCGGTCCGCGACCTGCTCGCCGACGCCGACGCCGCCCGCCGCCTGCTGGGCGTCGGCGGCCACCGGCCCACCCACGCCGCCCCCGGGGAGGGCTCCCGTTGAACACCATCGTCCTGCTCGCCTGCACCGGACTGGGGCTCGGCGCGCTGTACTTCCTCGTCGCCTCCGGCCTGTCACTGATCTTCGGCCTGATGGACGTCCTCAACTTCGCCCACGGCGCGCTGCTGTCCATCGGCGCGTACGCCTCCTGGTGGGCCGCCACCGGCGGCCACCTGCCCTTCTGGCTCGCCGTGGCCTTCGGCACCGCCGTGGGCACCGCCGTCTCCGTGCTCCTCGAACTCGCCCTGATCCGGCCGCTGTACGCCCGCCCCCGCGACCAGATCCTGGCCACCGTCGGCGTCGGACTGGCCCTGCCCGCCCTGCTGATGGGCGTCTGGGGCTCCGACGCCCGCCCCTTCCCGCAACCCGCCGCCCTCGCCGGCACCGTGCGCGTGCTCGGCGCCACCGTGCCCGTCAACCGCTTCGTGCTGACGGCCGCCGCCCTGGCCGTCCTGGTCCTGCTGCGCCTGTTCCTCGCCCGCACCCGCTACGGGCTGATCGTGCGGGCCGGCGTCGAGGACCGGGCGATGGTCACCGCCCTCGGGATCGACGTGCGCAGGGCCTTCACCCTGGTCTTCGCGATCGGCGGCGCGGCCGCCTCCCTCGGCGGCGCGCTGGCGGGCCTGTACTTCGGGTCGGTCAACCCCTCCCAGGGCACCGGGCTGCTGGTCTTCGCCTTCGTCGTCGTCGTGATGGGCGGCACCGGTTCGGTCACCGGCGCCGCCCTGGCCTCCGTCGGCGTCGGCCTGGTCCAGCAGTTCGCGAACTACTACACCGCCGCCGGCCTGGGCGACCTGTCCGTCGTCGTCCTGCTCGCCGTCCTGCTGCTCGTCAAGCCCCGAGGACTCACCGGGAGACTCGCGTGACCACCCACCTCCGGCGCTGGTGGCCGCCGGCCCTGCTGCTCGTCCTGGCCGCCGCGCCGTACAGCGCCCTGCCGCTGCCCGGCCTGCTCGACGGCCCGCTCGGCAGCCCCGGCAGCCTGCAGCTGCTCGCCCTGTGCCTGCTCTACGGCGCCCTCGCCACCGGCTACGACCTGCTGCTGGGCCGCACCGGGCTGCTCTCCTTCGGCCACGCCCTCTACTTCGCCACCGGCCTGTACGCCACCGACCTGGCCATGCTCGACCTCGACCTGCCCCTCCTGCCCGCCGCCCTGTTCGGCACCGCCTGCACCGCCGCCCTGGCCCTGCTGCTCGGCTCGGTCTCCCTGCGCGTCACCGGCATCGGCTTCTCCATGGTCACCCTCGCCTTCGCCCAGGCCGGCGCCATCCTCGTGCAGCGCGACCCCGGCGGCCACACCGGCGGCGAGGAGGGCCGCGCCGCCCCCGCCGACCGGCTGCCCGACGCCCTGGTCGGCATCCACAACACCGCCAACCTCTACTGGATCGCGCTGGCCTACCTCGTCCTCACCCTCGCCGCCGTCCGCTGGGCCACCGCCTCCCCCGCCGGCCGGGTCTGGGCCGGCATCCGCGAGAACGAACGCCGCGTCGAGGTGCTGGGCCTGCGCCCCTACGGCTTCAAGCTCCTCGCCTTCACCCTCTCCGGCACCCTCGCCGGCGTCGGCGGCGTCGTCCACCTGCTGCTCACCGGCGGCGCCACCCCCCAGACCGCGAGCTCCGACGCGACCCTGGCCCTGCTGGTCATGGTCGTCCTGGGCGGCTCCGGCACCCGCTGGGGGCCCCTGCTCGGCGGCGTCCTGTACACCTGGGCCGCGCACCGCCTGGGCGACCTCGCCAACTCCGCCGCCGTCGCCGACCTGCCCCCCGCGCTGCGCGTCCCGCTCTCCCAGCCGCTGTTCCTGCTCGGTAGCCTCTTCGTCGCCGTGGTCTACCTGCTGCCCGGCGGCCTGGCCCGGCTCCCCGCCCGGCTGCGCGCCACCCGCCCGGCCGGGGCCGCACCCGCCCCCGCCCCCACCCTCCCGGAAGGCGCCGCATGACCCGTCCGCAGCCCGAGGCCCTGACCGTCCCCGTCGACGGCGGCGACCTCGCCGTCCTGCGCTGGCCCGCGACCGTCCCCGACGCGCCCGTGCTGGTCGCCGTGCACGGCATCACCGCCAACGCGATGGCCTGGGCCGGTCTGGCCCGGCTGCTGGCCGGCCGGGTCGAGCTGTACGCCCCCGACCTGCGCGGGCGCGCCGCCAGCCGGGACCTGCCCGGCCCGTGGGGCCTGGCCCGGCACGCCGAGGACGTCGCCGCACTGATCACCGCGCTGGACGCCGGCCCGGTCCGGCTGGTCGGCCACTCGATGGGCGCGTGGGTCTCGGCGCTCACCGCGACCCGGCACCCCGGGCTGGTCGCCGCCCTCACCCTGGTCGACGGCGCCGTCACCTTCCCGCTGCCGCCCGGCGTCGCCGAGCAGGACGCCCTCGCGGCGGTCCTCGGCCCCGCGCTGGCCCGGCTCTCGATGACCTTCGCCAGCCGCGCGGCCTACCGCGCGTTCTGGCAGGCCCACCCCGCGCTCACCCCGTGGACCGCCGAACTCGACGCCTACACCCAGCGCGACCTGACCGGCGAGGCACCCGCCCTGGTCTCCTCCTGCGTCCACGAGGCGGTCACCACCGACGGCGGCCAGGTGCTCCTCGACCGGGAGGCCGCCGACGCGGTCCACCGCCTGACCGTCCCCACCCGGTTCCTCTACGCGGAACGCGGCCTGCTCGACGAGCCCCGGGGCCTCTACGACCCGGACCGGCTGGCGGCGGCGGGACTCGCCCTCCCGGCGGAGCCGGTGCCGGGGACCAACCACTACTCGGTCATCTGGTCGGAGGGCCTGGCGGCGGCCGTGCTGTGACGGCCCCCGCCAGGGGGGGTTCACGCCCCCAGGAAGGTCTGCCAGCCGCCCGCCGGGGCCTGGCCGACGTTGAGGGTGCGGAGCTTGCGCAGGGTGGACTGGTCCTGGGCCTCCAGCCAGTCCACCAGCTGCTTGAAGGAGACCAGGCGGACGTCCGGCTTGTCGGCGATCTGCTTGATGGTCTCCTCGACGGCGTCCATGTAGATGCCGCCGTTCCACTGCTCGAAGTGGTTGCCGACGAAGAACGGCGCCCGGTTGGTGGTGTAGGCGCGGTTGAAGCCCGCCAGGTACGCGTCGCGGGCCTGGGCCCGCCACTGGTCGTACTTGCCGGGGTCGCCCTTGGTGGAGCCGCCGGACTGGTTGGCGAGGATGTTGTAGTCCATCGACAGGACCTGGAAGTTGTGGCCGGGGAACGGTATGCCCTGCAGCGGGAAGTCCCAGATCTTGCCGTCCTGGACCTTCTGCGGCCAGATCTGCAGGCCGCCGGGGGAGCTGGCGTCGTACTTCCAGCCGAGCTTCGCCGCGGTCGGCAGCAGCGCCTTCTGCCCCTCCAGGCAGGGGGTGCGGCCGCCGATCAGCTCCTTCCGGTAGTCGAAGGGCAGCGGGTCGACGTCGGTGAAGCCGGTGTTGCCGCGCCACCCGGTGACGAAGGACACCGCCTGCTGGATCTCGCTCTCCCAGTCCTCGGGGCTCCACTTGTTGACGCCGTTGTGGTCGGAGCGGGTGGAGCAGAAGTGCCCGTTGAAGTGGGTGCCGATCTCGTGGCCGTCCCGCCAGGCCTGGCTGATCAGCTTGATGGTGTTGCGGACGGCGTTCCCGGACAGGAACGGGATGTCCGAGGCGCCGACCGGGTGCTGCGGTGGGTGGTAGAGCGAGGACTTCTCCTTCGGCAGGGTGTAGATGCCGGACAGGAAGAAGGTCATGGCCGCCTTGTGGTCCTGGGCGACCTTCAGGAAGCGGCTGAACTGGCCGTCGTCGGTGGCGCCGGCGCCGTCCCAGGAGAAGACCACGAACTGCGGCGGGGCCTCGCCGGGCTTGAGCTTCTGGACGGCGGGCTGGTTCGGCTGGGCGCCGGTGTCGGCGGTGGAGCCGTCGCCGAGCGGGGTGCCCTTGACGGGGGACGGGCCGCCGGGGGTGCCGGTGCCGGTGCCGCCGGTCGAGGGACCGGCGTCGGAGCCGGGGCGCCGGGCGGCACCGCCCCCGCTGGAACAGGCGGTGACGGCGCCGAGGGCCGCCGTGGCCGCACCGGCGGTCAGCACGGTCCTGCGCGAGATGGTGCTCATGGTCTCCCCTGCCACGAAAGGGCCCGAACCGGGCCAAAAGAAGGTCCGGACGCCGACGGGCGGCTCCGGAGGTCAACTTCTGGCAAAATCGGACAATTTGACGGTAATGCCAACCAAGGATGGCACGCCCGGGAGGGCGGGTCCAATGCCGCCCGTCCTCACCCGGTCATCACGCGGCAGAGGTTCGTCCGGCTCCCGCCCGGGCCGTCCTGTTGCCGTCCTGAGACAGAGAACGCCGAGGTCGCGGTCCCGCCGCCGGCCCGCCGTCCGGCTACTCGGCCTCGACCAGCACGGCCAGCCGGCGCCGCCGGCGGACCAGCTGCACCACGGCGGAGCTGACCGCGGTGGCCGCCGCGCAGGAGATCACGAAGCTCAGCCAGGCGGTGTCGAACCAGTGCAGGTTCAGCCAGCCCAGGCTGACGATGTACGCCGCCCACACCACGGCCGCCACCGCCGACCAGCGCAGGAAGGTCCACGGCCGGTGGTGCCCGGAGTGGCCGACCGCGAGGTCCAGCACGGTCCGCCCGGCCGGGACGAAGCGCGCCACGATCACGATCACCGCCGCCGCCCGGCTGGTGGTCCGGCCGGTGAGCGCCCGCTGCACCCGCTCGACGCTCGCCGCCAGCCGGGGCCGGCGGGCCAGCCGCCGGTGCACGGCGGGCGCCCCGCGCCGGGCCAGGTGGAGCAGCAGCAGGTCGCCCAGGAAGGAGGCGACGGCCACCCCGGCGGCCAGCAGCAGCGGCGAACCGTCCACGTGCGCGGTCTTCAGCACCGCGAGGATCACCAGCGAGCCGCTGGGCAGGAAGGGCAGGAAGGCGTCGCCGAGCACGGCGGCCAGCGCCAGCCCGCAGTACCAGGCGGGGCCGATGACGGCGTTCGGATCCACGGTGTCTCTCCCTCCAGCGCGCCCGGGGGAGAGCAGCTGCAACGGGGGACAACGCTAGCGCGGGCAAATTTCATGGCATGAAGCACCCCCGTGTGGCCCACCGCACACGGACCCGGGCAGCGCGAGAGCCCCCGGGCGGGGTGCCGCTCCGGGGGCTCGTGGGGATCGAACGACGCTGGTCGAGCCCGCCGATCTGTCGCTGGTGCGCGGAGCCGGTGCGGGTTCCGCGCTGATCACCAGCGTGCCCGACCCGGGGGCCCGGATCGACCGTTCGACCTGGC
Organism: Kitasatospora sp. NPDC015121; assembly: GCF_055562955.1. NCBI lineage: Bacteria > Bacillati > Actinomycetota > Actinomycetes > Kitasatosporales > Streptomycetaceae > Kitasatospora > Kitasatospora sp. NPDC015121. The sequence continues at coordinate 131,546 of NZ_JBVHEH010000012.1, read as the reverse complement.
GACTTCTCGCTCTGGCGTGAAGTCGCCACGCAGCGTTGCCCGCTGGCGGACCGTCAGGAAAACACCGGCGTGTCGCGGCCCGGAGCGGGAACAGCCCGGACGGCGGACGGGTTGTGCTCCGACGAACGCCCGGGCGCCCGGCCGGGGCACCAGGAGGACGCACCGCATGAGCACCGCACCGGAGCCGACCGCCCCCGAGACCGTCGCCGAGACCGCCGCCGGGGCGGGGGCCGCCGCCGCGCCGAGCCCGGCCGAGGACCGGATCCGCGGCCGGGCCGCCGGCCGCGCCCCCGCCCCGCTCTCGATCCTGGACCTCGCCACCGTCGGCACCGGCCACACCCCCGGCGAGGCGCTGGCCGCCACCACCGAACTGGCCCGGGCCGCCGAGGGCTGGGGCTACCACCGGTTCTGGGTGGCCGAGCACCACGGCATGCCCGGCGTCGCCTCCTCGGTCCCCGCCGTCCTGCTCGCCCACCTCGGCGCCCACACCAGCACGCTGCGGCTCGGCTCCGGCGGCGTGATGCTGCCCAACCACGCCCCGCTGGCGATCGCCGAGCAGTTCGGCCTGCTGGAGGCCCTGCACCCGGGCCGGATCGACCTCGGCCTCGGCCGCGCCCCCGGCACCGACCAGGCCACCGCCGCCGCGCTGCGCCGGGGCCTGGCCGAGGGCGCCGAGGACTTCCCCCGCCAGCTCGCCGAACTGCGGCACTTCCTGGACGGCGACTTCCCGCCCGGCCACCCGTACGCCCGGCTGGCGGCGGTGCCGCGCTCGGCCTCCCGCCCGCCGCTGTGGCTGCTCGGCTCGTCCGGCTTCAGCGCCCAGCTGTCCGCCCGGCTCGGCTACCCGTTCGCGTTCGCGCACCACTTCAGCGCCGCCAACACCGTCCCCGCGCTCGACCTGTACCGGGAGGGCTTCACCCCGTCCGAGGTGCTGGAGAAGCCGTACGCGCTGATCGGGGTCAGCGCGGTGGCCGCCGAGAGCCGGGAGCGGGCGCTGTGGCTGGCCCGGTCGGCGGGGCTCGGCATGCTGCGGCTGCGGCAGGGCCGGCCCGGGCCGATCCCGACGCCCGAGGAGGCCGCCGCGCACCCCTACACGCTCGCCGAGGAGGACTTCCTGGAGTCCTGGCTGGCGAACGTGGTGCTCGGCACCCCGGCGGAGGTCGCCGACGGCCTGGAGGCGCTGCGGCGGCGCACCGGGGCGGACGAGCTGATGGTCACCTCGCACATCCACGGGCACGAGAACCGGCTGGCGTCCTACGGCCTGATCGCCGAGGCGTACGGGCTCACCGGCTGAGCGGGCCGAGCGCGTCCAGCACCGCCAGCTGTCCGGTGACCCGCTCGGCCGACCAGCTCTCCACCCAGGCGGCGAAGTCGCCGGTGTACGCCCGGGGCACGGCCTCGACCCGCATGATCAGCGCCAGGTAGACCCGGTAGAGCGCGAGCCGGGCCCGGGCGGCGTCGTCGAGGGCGAAGGCCGGGTCGACCGAGCGGTAGCCGGCGACGAGGTCCTCGTCCAGTTCGGCGGCGCCGAGCGGGTCCAGGCCGACCAGTTCGGCCAGCGGGTCGCCGAAGAAGGCCCGCTCGCCGTCGATCACGCCGGTCAGCTCCCAGCCGCCGGACGCGTCCGGGGTGAGCAGCAGGTTGCCCTCCCAGGCGTCGAAGTGCACCAGCGCGGGGCGGTCGACCGCCGCCAGCGCGGCCGCGAACCGCTCCGGCAGGGCGCGCAGCTCCTCGACGGGGGCGGGCAGGGCGACGCCGTAGCGCTCGGCGTCGGCCAGCAGCGCGCCGAGCATCGCGGCGAACGCGGCCGGCCAGCTGTCGGCGGACAGGCCCGGCCCGGGCTGCGGGTAGCCGTAGCGCTCCCCGGTGGCCCGGGCCACCCGGGCGGCCCAGGCGCCCAGCGAGCGGCGCAGCCCGGCCCGTCCGGCGGCGGGGATCCGGTCGCGCAGGCTGTCCCAGGTGGTGCCCTCCACGTAGGACAGCAGCAGCCACTCGCGGGTCCCGGCGTCCCCGTCCGGGTCGTGGTGCAGCACCTCGGGGACGGTCAGCCCGGCGTCCGCCGCCAGGGCGTGGAACAGCCGCTCGGTGCCCAGCAGCCCGTGCTCGTGCGCCAGCCCGGGGGTGCCGGGCGGCGGCGCGCACTTGAGCACCAGCCGCCGTCCGTCGGCGAGTTCGAGCAGCCGGGCGGCGTTGTACAGCCCGCCGGTCAGCGGCGTCGCCGAGACCACCCCGACCCCGCCCAGCACCGCGTCCACGCGTTCCACCGCTTTCGTACCCCCTGTCCGCACCGGAAGGCCGCGGCTATCGCCGCGGCTGGTCACGGAGTATCGCGGCGATCGCCTCGGGACCGCCAGGGCGGGCGTAGTACCAGCCCTGTGCGGTGTCGCAGCCGGTCTGGCGCAGCTGTTCGGCCTGGGCGGCGTTCTCGATGCCCTCGGCGGTGACGGTCAGGCCCAGGGCGTGCGCGAGCTGCACCATCGCGCCGACGATCTGCTCGTCGGCGGCCCGCCGCCGGCCGTCGGCGCCGGGCGCGGACTCGCGGAACGCCTCGATGAAGGTGGCGTCCAGCTTGAGCGCGTGGACCGGCAGCCGGGACAGGTAGGCGAGGTTGGAGTAGCCGGTGCCGAAGTCGTCGATGGCGATCCGCACGCCCATGTCGGCGAGCGCCTGCAGGGCCTCCAGCGGCCGGCCGGCCGGGCCGAGCAGCGCGCTCTCGGTGATCTCCAGCTGGAGCAGCGGCGCGGGCAGCCCGGTGCGTTCCAGCACGTCCGCGACGTCCGCGACCACGTCGGAGTCCCAGATCTGGCGCGGCGCCAGGTTGACGCTGACGAACACCGGCCGGTCGGGGAACTCGGCCAGCCACTTGCGGGTCTGCCGGCAGGACTCCTCCAGGACCCACTTGCCGAGCGGCACGATCGCCCCGGACTCCTCGGCGAGCGGGATGAACCGGTCCGGCGAGAGCAGCCCGTGCCGGGGGTGGTTCCAGCGGACCAGGGCCTCCGTGCCGCGCACCGCGCCGTCGGCCAGGCCGACCAGCGGCTGGTACTCGACGGTGAACTCGCCGCGCTCCACGGCCGGGCGCAGCGCGGTCGCCAGCTCGTGCCGGGCCAGCTGGTCGGCGCCCCGGTCGCGGTCGTACAGCGTCCAGCGGGCGCGGCCGTCGGACTTCGACCAGTACAGGGTGGAGTCGGCGTCGCGGACCAGGTCGGTGGGCGTGGAGCCGAGCACCGGGCGCTCCACCACGCCGATCGAGGCGGTGACGGTCAGCCGGTGCCCGGCCACCTCGAAGGGCCGCTCCAGGGCGTCCATCAGGCCGCCGGCCAGCCGGGTCAGCTCCTGGTGCCCGGCGCTGCCGGTGACCAGCACGGCGAACTCGTCGCCGCCCAGCCGGGCCACCAACTGCCGTCCCTCGCGGGCGAAGCCGTGTTCCAGGCGGGCGGCGACGGCCACCAGCAGCTGGTCGCCGACGTGGTGGCCGAGCGTCTCGTTGATCGCCGCGAAGCCGTCCAGGTCGACGTAGCACAGCCCGATCCGGCCCCCGCCGCCCGGCTCGTCCAGCCGGAACGCGGCCTCCAGCCGCTGGTAGAACAGCGTCCGGTTCGGCAGCCGGGTCAGCGGGTCGTGCAGCGCCTGGTAGGCGAGCCGGTCGCCGAGCTGCCGGCGCTCGGTGACGTCCTCGACCATGACCATCGTGTAGTACGGCTCGCCGACGTGGTCGCGGATCAGCGAGACGGTGACCCGGCCCCAGACCTCCCGGCCGCCCCGGTGCTTGAGCCGCTTCTCGGCCCGCATCCGGTCGCGCTCGCCGCGCACCAGCTCGCGGTAGCGGCGGCGGGACGGCTCCTCCGGGTCGATGATCTGGTGGATGTGCATGCCGGGGAGCTCGGCGACCGTGCGGCCCAGCATGGCGGCGAACACCGGGTTGCCCTCGATCACCAGGTCGTCGCGGTCGATCAGCGCCATGCCGATCCCGGCGTCGGAGAACGCGGCCCGGAAGCGCGACTCGCTGGCCCGCAGGGCGGCGGCCAGCCGCTCGGTCTCGCGGTCCGCCGGGGCGCCGCAGGAGGCGCACGCCGCGGCGTCCTCCGGGCGCGGCGCTGCGGGCCGCCCACCCCCCTGGTGTGCGTCGGCCCCGACGTTCCGGCCCGGCACGGCACGCTCCCGTCCGCTGCTGCCACTGGTCGCGCCGGCCGCTCCTCACGGACGGCGACCGGCCAGGCGGCCCGCGCCCGCCCGCGGGCCCCGGCCGGTGACCGGGGCGCGGTCGGCGGCCTCGGGCCACATCCGCCGATCATAGGCCGCCGGTGTAACTGTCCGCGACCGCCGCCAGGGTGATTGGTCACGGATGTCCGGAGATGCCCGTTACATTCTGTGCGAACTCTCGCGACGTGGACACGGGGGCGCGAAACCCCCGGTGGGCGCCGGTGCGGCGCGCCTCCGGGGGCGTGCGGCCCGCTCACGCCCCGTCACGGAGCGTGAGCGGGCCGGCGGGTCAGGCCAGGCTGGCGGAGAGCGTGATGGTGGTGCCGGCCAGCGCCTGGCTCACCGGGCAGTTCGCCTTCGCGTCCTCGGCGGCCTTCACGAAGCCCGCCTCGTCCAGGCCGGGCACGGTGCCGACCACGGTCAGGTGGATGCCGGTGATGCCGGTGCCCGGCTGGAAGGTCACGTCCGCCTTGGTCTCCAGCTTGGTGGGCGGGGTGCCGGCGCCGGTCAGGCCGTGCGAGAGCGCCATCGAGAAGCAGGACGAGTGGGCGGCCGCGATCAGCTCCTCCGGGCTGGTCCTGCCGTTCGCGGACTCGGCCCGGGACGGCCAGGACACCGGGAACTCGCCGACGCCCGAGGAGTCGAGGGTCACCAGGCCCTTGCCGTCGAGCAGGTTGCCCTCCCACTCGGTGTGCGCGGTGCGGGTCGTCGCCACGATCAGGTACCTCCCATGAGAACGGACAGCGGTCGAACTGCTGTGCCGCCGACCGGACTTCCGGCGGCGGCCCCGCCCAGCCTACGGCCCGCGCGGGGCCGCCGGGGCCGAACGCCGCGCGGAGCGCCGCCGTCCGCCCGCGGACCGGCCCGCACCCCGTCCGGCGGTCGTCCCACATGCCGGAACGCGCCGGTCATCAGGGCGAACGCGGCCGTCCCGCCCTGTTAGATTGGCCGTTCGCCGCGCCCCGGGCGCCCACCCGGACCCCCGCATCGGAGCCACCCGACATGACGGACCAGCCCACCCCCTCCCCGGCGGGGATCGACGACGCCGTGCGGGCCGAGCTGACCCGCCTGCGCGAGTCCATCGACAACATCGACGCCGCCGTCGTCCACATGCTCGCCGAGCGCTTCAAGGCCACCCAGCAGGTCGGCCGCCTCAAGGCCGAGCACCAGCTGCCCCCCGCCGACCCGGACCGCGAGCGCCGCCAGATCGAGCGCCTGCGCGAACTCGCCCTCAGCGCCAACCTCGACCCGGTGTTCGCCGAGAAGTTCCTCACCTTCATCATCGCCGAGGTGATCCGCCACCACGAGGCCATCGCCAACGAGGGCTGACGCCCGGTCGGCGGGTCCCGTCCGCTCCGGGTAAGGACCCGATTTCGCCCTACCCCCGGCTCGGGTTAGCGTGCAGTCCTTGCCAAGGAGGCGGTGTCGGTGGCGGTTGCGGTGACCGAGGGGCCCACCCAGGAGCGACGTCCGCGCAGGCGGCGGCCCTGGTACGTGGAACTGCCCGTGATGATCGCGATCGGCCTGGTCGTGGCCGTGCTGATCAAGACCTGCCTGTTCCAGATGTTCTCGATCCCGTCCGGCTCGATGGAGAACACCCTCCAGGTCGGCGACCGGGTCGCGGTCAACAAGCTCGCCACCCTGACCGGCTGGAAGCCGGCGCCCGGCGAACCCGTGGTCTTCAAGGACCCGGGCGGCTGGCTGCCGCCCGCCCCGCAGGCCGGCAACGCCTTCACCCGCGCCGTCCACTCCGGCCTCGGCGCCGTCGGACTGCTCCCGCCCGGCGACGACTACCTGGTCAAGCGGGTCATCGCGACCGGCGGCCAGACCGTCGACTGCCACGGCAGCACCCTCACCGTCGACGGCCGGACCGTCGCCGAGCCCTACCTGCACCCCGGCGACGACTCCTGCTCCGGCATCGACTTCGGCCCGCTCACCGTCCCGGCCGGCCACGTCTGGGTCGAGGGCGACCACCGCAGCGACTCCGCCGACTCCCGCTACCACCGGGACGGGCCGGACGGCGGCGCGGTCCCCGTCTCCGACCTGGTCGGACCCGCCGCCGCCGTGGTCTGGCCGCTGGACCACTTCACCTGGTTCGGCTGGACCGGCCGCTGACCTCCCAGCCGCTGACACCCCGCCCGCGACCGGGCCCAACCGGCCGCCGCCGCCCACGAGTCCGGCCCGCTCCGGCCCGGCGTCCGCTGCCCGGCGTCCGCCGATCCGGCGGGCGTACGATGACCCGGTGTTCATCCTGGAGCTGACCTACACCGCCCCGCTGGAGCGCATCGACGCCCTGCTGCCCGCCCACGTCGCCTGGCTGGAGCGGCACTACGCGGAGGGCACCTTCCTCGCCTCCGGCCGCAAGGTCCCGCGCGACGGCGGCGTCATCCTCGCCGTCGCCCCCGACCGCGCCACCGCCGAGGCCGTCGCCGCCACCGACCCGTTCGTCCCGGCCGGCGCCGTCACCTACCGGATCACCGAGTTCGTCGCCACCACCGTCGCCCCCGCCCTCGCCGCCCACCGGGAGTCCCTGCCCGCCTGACGGCGGGCTCCTCAGCCCCGGCTCGCCGACTGCGCCGCGAACGCGCCCGCCAGGACGAGCGCGCCGCCGGCGAGCTGCGGGGCGCCGAGGTGCTCGCCGAGCAGCACCCAGGCGAGCACGGTGGCGACCACGGCCTCCAGGTTGGCGACCACGCCGGCCACCGGCGGCGAGAGGTGCTGCACCGAGACCACGCCGGTCAGGTAGGCCAGCACGGTGGCGACCAGGACCATCCACAGCGCCGGGACGAGCGCCGGCAGCTGGTGGCCGTTCATGGTGACCGAGCGGCCCAGCAGCGACCAGTCGGCGTTCCAGGGGCGGGTGGACGCGGTCAGCAGGACCGCGCCGATCAGCAGGCCGTACGCGGAGACCGCCAGCGGGGCGACCGGGCGCTCGCCCCGGCGGCCGGCGTCGGCCAGGACGAAGTAGCCGACCTGGCAGCAGGCCGCGCCGAGCGCGAACAGCACGCCCAGCGCGTCGAAGGACAGGCCGTTCCAGACCTCGACCACGCAGGCCAGGCCCGCCACCGCGACGCCCGCCCCGGCCATCGCCCGGCGGGAGACCGGCCTACGTTGCACCAGCCGGACGTAGGCGATCAGCAGCGGCGGGCCCAGGTACTCGATCAGCAGGGCCACGCCCACCGGGATCCGGGAGATCGCCGCGAAGTAGCAGGCCTGCACGCCCGCCACCGCCAGCAGCCCGAAGCCCAGCAGCACGCCGGGCCGCCGCAGCACCGCGTCCCGGTGCCGCCAGGCCACCGGCAGCAGCACCAGCGCCGCCCCGGCCACCCGCAGCCACACGGTGTGCGCGGGGGAGAGCCCGGCCTCGATCAGCGGCTTGGCCGCCGTCCCCGACCCGCCGAAGGCGACCGCCGAGACCAGCGCCAGCGCGAGCCCGAGCGGTACCGCCCGCTGCTTCGCGGCGGACGGCGGAGCGGTGGCCGGGGGAGCGGCGGCCGGGGGAGCGGGCGGGGCGTCGACGGGGACGGCGGAGGGGTCCGAGCTGCTGCGCATCGCCGCATTCTGCCAGCCCGGACCCCTCCGCCGTAAGGCGTTAACCCGCCTGTTGGTACTGATCCCCGAGCAGGCCGCCGGTCCCGCCCAGCCCCGGCGTGCTGCTCGCCGACGGGCTGCGACTGGCCCCGCCGCTCGGCCGGGCGGACGGCGAACGCGAGGGCTGCTTCCCGTCCTCGCCGCCGCCCGTCCCACCGCTCGGGCGGGCCGACGGCGAACGGGACGGCCGGGCGCTGTCCTCACCGGAGGGCGTCGCCGTGCCGCTCGCCCCGTCCGTCGCGGACGGGCTCTGGCTCGGCGGGGCGGACGGGCTCGGCGTCGCCGAGGGCGTGCTCGCCGCCGGGGCCCGGGTCGGCCCCGCGAAGTCGGAGACCGGCTGACCGGCCAGCGCCGCCTTCATGTACGCCGTCCAGATCTGCGCCGGGTACTTGCCGCCCGCCGCGCTGCCGGTGCCGCCCACCCCGTCCAGGGAGACCTGCTTGCCGGTGCCCGGCTCCTGCCCGAACAGGCCGACCACGGTCACCAGCTCCGGCGTGTACCCGGCGAACCAGACCGACCGGGAGTCGTCCGTGGTGCCGGTCTTGCCGGCCGCCGGGCGGTTCAGCGCGGCCGCCCGGTAGCCGGTGCCGCCCTGGTCCTCGACGACGCCCCGCAGGATCGCGGTGGTCGCCCGCGCCGCGTCCTTCGAGATCGCCCGGGTGGCCTTGTGCTCGGGCAGCGCGACCTGCTCGCCGCCCAGCTCCAGGCCCTTCACCAGCCACGGGGTGATCTGCTGCCCGTCGTTGTCCAGGGTCGCGTACACCCCGGCCATGTTCAGCACGCTCGGCGTGGCGGTGCCCAGCGGGACGGACGGCAGCGCGCTCAGGTCCGGCGTGTCGGCGGGCAGGCCCAGCGCCACCGCGGTGGCGCGGACCTTCTCCAGGCCGGTGTCCTGGGCGAGCTGCGCGAACACCGAGTTCACCGACCAGTCGGTGGCCTGCTGCAGGCTGATCTGCCCGTACGAGCGCTCGCCCTCGTTCGGCGGTGCGTACGGGACGCCCTTCGCGCCGCGCACCGGCCGCCGGTTGGTGCCGTCGTACACCGTGTCCGCGCCGATCCGCTCGCCGGACTGGGTGCGGGCCCCGGAGTCCAGCGCGGCCGCCAGCGCGATCGCCTTGAAGGTCGAGCCCGCCTGGTAGTCGGTCCGGGTCGCGTTGTCGATCCAGTGCTTGGTGGCGTCCGCGCCGCCGTACAGCGCCAGCACCTGCCCGCTCCTCGGGTCCACCGAGACCGCGCCGGCCTGCGCCGCCGCGTCCACCTTCCGGCTGTCCGGCTTCAGGTTGTCGGTCAGCTGCGCCTGCACCGCGTCCTGCAGCTGCTGCTGCTTGCGCGGGTCGACGGTCAGCGTGATCGTGTAGCCGCCCTGGGCGAGCTGCGCGTCCGAGACGATGCCCTGCTCGGTCAGGTACGAGGTCGCCGCGGCCACCAGGTACCCCGCCTGCCCCGACAGGCCCGGCGCCGACTTCGGCGCCAGCACCTCCGGGAACGCGGTCTGCTGCCGCTCCTCCGCGCCCAGCCACTTCTTCGCGACCATGCCGTCCAGCACGTAGTTCCAGCGCGCCACGGCCCGCTGCCGCCCGGCCTCGGACGCCGAGGACACGTCGTACGCGCTCGGCGCGTTCAGCAGCGTCGCCAGGTAGGCGCCCTGCGCGGCGGTCAGCCGGCTCGCGTCCACCCCGAAGTACGCCTGCGCGGCCGCCTGGACGCCGTACGCGCCGCGCCCGTAGTACGAGGTGTTCAGGTAGGAGGAGAGGATCTCGTCCTTGCTCTGCGTCGCGTCCACCTTGATCGCGATGAAGACCTCCTTCACCTTGCGGCTGACGGTCTGCTTCTGGTTCAGGTAGGCGTTCTTCACGTACTGCTGGGTGATCGTCGAACCGCCCTGGGTCGAGCCGCCGGACGCGGTGTTGAACGCCGCCCGGGCCATGCCCTTCAGGTTGACCGCGCCCTCCGAGTAGAAGTTGCGGTCCTCCGCGGCCAGCGCGGCGTGCTGCGCCTCGGCGGAGACCTTGTCCAGGGCGACGTTCTGCCGGTTGGTCTGCCCGGTGCGGGCCAGCAGCGAGCCGTCCGAGTACAGCCAGGTGTTCGACTGGGCGGTGGCGGCCGCGTGCGCGTCCGGCACCTTCACCAGGGCGATGCCCAGGGCGAACAGGCCGACCCCCAGCAGCACCGACGCCGCCAGGCCGACCAGGGTGATCCGCCAGGTGGGTATCAGCCGGCGCCAGCCGGTCCGCTTCTTCCGCGTACGGGGCTTTCGAGGCAACGGAGACCTTCCCGCAGGCCCCGGACGGGCTGCTCGCTCGGGCGACGGCGTGAACCTCGCCAGCCTGACTGATCGACTTTTGAGATGTTAGGGACCTATGTCCCATTTCTCCTAAGACGATCTTTAAATACCCCTTAGCTTCACATCCTCCCCCTTCTCAACGAGCGGGCCGCGCAGGGGACATGGCGACCGGCCCCGGAAAACGCCGAAGGCCCCTCGCTCTCGCGAGGGGCCTTCGGTCTGTCGGTGCGCCGCCAGGGACTCGAACCCCGGACCCGCTGATTAAGAGTCAGCTGCTCTAACCAACTGAGCTAGCGGCGCCTGCTGACGGAGAGAACACTACACGCTCCCCGACCTGCGGTGAAATCGGATTTCCCGACCCCCGCGGCGGGGGCCGGGAAACGCCGAAGGCCTCCCCGGAGGGAGGCCTTCGACCTGTCGGTGCGCCGCCAGGGACTCGAACCCCGGACCCGCTGATTAAGAGTCAGCTGCTCTAACCAACTGAGCTAGCGGCGCCTGCTGACCCCGAGAACACTACACGCCCGGGCCCGTCCGCCGAAATCGTGACGGCGCGACTACCCGGTGTCGTCCCGGGGTGCTCAGCGCGGCGGCGGCAGCCGGCTCAGGAACACCTCGAAGGCGGTCGGCTTCACCGCGTTCGCCCCGTCGAACGGGTAGTTCATCTCCTTGATCGCGATCAGCGACAGCGCGATCAGCCCCGCCAGGCTGAGCACCATCGCCAGGTGCGCCCAGGTGTTGGAGAGGCCGAACAGGAAGGTGAAGGCGATCGTGACCACCGCGCCGGCGATCAGCGAGGCCCACAGCAGCGGCGGCACGCAGTCGGCGATCAGGTTCAGCCGGGCCCGGCGCTTGCTGGCCAGGCCGTCCACGTGCTGCACCAGGTTCTCGTAGATCACCGTCTGCTGGTCGCCGTTCGGGGCGAAGGAGAGCGCGCCCTCCCGGATCTTGTACATCAGCGCGGTCGCCGCCGGGTCGCTGTGGTGGTCGGCCATCTCGCGCCACTCGGTGTCCACCACGGCGTGCGCGTAGCTGAGCGTCAGCCCCTCCAGCGCCGCGCCCTCGGGCAGCGGCATCTGCCGGGCCATCCAGTAGACCCCGGCCAGCTCGTCCGCCTCGTCGAAGGTGCTGGCCTTGGCCGTCGAGGTGTTCTCCCACACCACGATCACCACGAAGGCCACCAGCACCGCGTAGAACGCCCCGACCGCGGCGAAGATGAACCCCGCCACGTCGTTGCAGTTCTCCCGGGCCGGGACGGACGCGTACCGCTGCACCAGCAGCATCGCCGCCGCCGTGCCCACCAGGGTGCCGACCAGGATCACCACGTCGACCCAGTTCACGGCCACCCCCGCTTCGCTCGGTGCACGACTGTACGCATACGGTCATCAGACCGTGCGGGGGCGGGGCGCGGCGAGCGGGGTTGGTCCGACCGGCCCCGCCCGGCCGGGTCCGTCCGGGCGGTCACCCGGCCGGGCGGATCCGGACCGGCCAGACCGGCAGGGCCCGGGCGGGGTCGTCCAGGCAGGCGCCGGTGCGCAGGTCGAACAGGCGCTTGTGCAGGGGCGAGGAGACGGTCGGGGTGCCGTCCACGCTGCCGGTGATGCCGTCGGCGATCGTCCAGGTGTCGGCGAACGGGTCCCGGTTGCCGACCGCCAGCACCTCGCCGGCGGCGGTCCGGAAGACCGCCGCCTGGCCGCCGCCGGGCAGCAGTACGGCGGTGCCGGAGTCGGTTTCGAGCTCGCGGGCGTCGCAGACGGCGATCCAGCGGCCGTCCGGCGTGCCCAGTTCGACGGCGCGGGCCGGTTCGGTGCGGTGCACGGCGACGGGCTCCCCTCGGCGTGTGCGGGTGGGGTCTCCTCCTCGAACGGTACGGCCGGCGGCGGGCGCGGGACAGGGCGGGAAGGGCCCGGACCGGCGGGACGTTGGTCCCGCCGGCCGGACCGTCCGCGGTACGGGGCGCCGGGCGGACGCCGGGCGGCGCTGTCGGGCAGCGCGGTGATCACGAGGATTCCGGGTCCTGCGGTCCACGGGAGCCGGTCCCGTGCCCACCCTCGTCCTTGACCTTCCGCGTTGCCCGCGAAGCGCCCTCGTCGTCCGTCCATCCGCAGAGGAATCTATCGGTCGAATTCGGACAGACGGGACAATCGGCGCAACACGCGCCGAAACGGCCCAAGTTGTCACTCGGATCGCGCACTGCGGCGTCAACTCTGCCTGACGATTCATCAAAACGGGTGCAATCGGACGAATCGGCGTGCCGCACCCGGTCCGTGCGCCACCGGCCCCGGACTGCCAGGATCGCCGGTGTCCAACTGCCCAGCCGCGTCCGCCCCCTGCCGCGCGGCCCGCCCCGGAGGCCGCGCGATGAGTCCCGCTCCCACCCCCTACCGCCCGGTCCGCCGGATGCTCGCCCGCGACCGCGGCGAGTCCCACCGGGTCGCCACCCCGCTGGAGTTGTTCTTCGACCTGTGCTTCGTGGTCGCCGTCGCGCAGGCCGGCCGGGAGCTGTCCCACGCCCTCGCCGAGGGGCACGTCGCCCACGCGCTCACCGGGTTCGCCACGGCCTTCTTCGCGGTCTGGTGGGCCTGGATGAACTTCACCTGGTTCGCCTCCGCGTACGACGTCGACGACGTGCCCTACCGGCTCACCACCCTGGTGCAGATCGCCGGCGTGCTGGTGCTGGCCGCCGGCGTGCCGCGGATCTTCCAGGACCAGGACCTGACGCTCGCCGTGGCCGGGTACGTGCTGATGCGGCTGGCCATGGTCACCCAGTGGCTGCGCGCCGCCCGCGGCGAGAGCGGACCGGCCCGCACCTGCGCGCTGCGGTACGCGGTCGGGATCACCGCCGTCCAGGTGTTCTGGGTGGCGCTGCTGTTCCTCCCGCACGGCACCCGGGGCCCGCTGTTCCCGGTCGGGGTGCTGCTGGAGCTCGCCGTCCCGCTGTGGGCCGAGAAGGACGAGCAGACGCCCTGGCACCGGCACCACATCGTCGAGCGCTACGGCCTGTTCACCATCATCGTGCTCGGCGAGACGGTCGCCGCCGCCACCGTCGCCATCCAGACCGCGCTGGACGGGCACGAGGCGCTCGCCGAGCTGCTCCCGATCGCCGGCGGCGGGCTGCTGATCTGCTTCGGCGCCTGGTGGATCTACTTCGCCGACGACGGCCACGAGCGCCTGCGCGGCAACCGGCAGGCGCTGCCCTGGGGGTACGGGCACTACCTGGTCTTCGCCTCGGCCGCCGCGATCGGGGCCGGCCTGGAGGTCGCGGTCGAGCAGGCGGTCGGCGCCGCGCACGTCTCGGCCCGGGCCGCGGCCGCCGCCGTGACCGTCCCGACCGCGCTGTTCCTGGGCACCGTCTGGCTGCTGCACGCCCGCCACCACAAGCGGGGGGCGGCGGCCCGGGCGGTCCTGCCGCTGGCCGCGCTGTCGGTGCTGGCTGCGACCCTGGCCGGGGAGTCCGCCGTGCTCGTGGCCGGGCTCCTGGTGGCGCTCGCCGTCGCCGCCGGCCTCGTCCTGTCCGCGAAACGGAGCTGAACCGTGCGCCTCGAAGACCTTCCCCACGCCCACCTGCTGCGGCGCCACACCGGGCCGCTGCGGCCCGACGGGCGGTACGACACCGTCCACTTCGACGAGCTCGCGCTGACCGGGCAGTTCGGCGGGGCGCACTTCCTGGAGTGCGCGTTCACCGGGGTGCGGATCGAGGAGGCGAAGCTGCGGCGGGCCGGACTCAACGAGGTCTGGGTGCAGGGCTCCCGGCTGGTCGGGGTCGACCTGGCGGAGAGCGACTGGCAGGACACCGAGGTCGAGGGCAGCGTGCTCGCGGGCGTCTCGGCGTACGGCTCGGCGGTCCGGCGCACGGTGTTCCGGCAGTGCAAGCTGGAGGCGGTCAACCTGCGCGGCGCGGTGCTGCGCGACGTGGTCTTCGAGGACTGCCTGCTGCGGGACGTCGACCTCTCCGACGCCAAGCTCACCGACGTCTCCTTCCCCGGCAGCACCCTGGACGAGACCCGGCTGCGCGGCGCGACCCTGAAGAACGCGGACCTGCGCGGCGCGGTGGCCCTCGGCCTGCCGGACGGCCACCTCGGGCTGCGCGGGGCGATCCTCTCCACGCCGCAACTGCTCGACCTCGCACCGCAGTTCGCGCAGGCGCTGGGGATCGCCGTGCGGGACTGAACGGCCGCCGTTCACCTCCCGGTCGACGTTGCCGGGCCCGGTGAACACTGCGCCAACCCTTGCTCCGGGGCCATGACCCGGCGGCCCGTCCTGCGTGAGGATGCTCGGCGTTCGACACGAAGGTGTCTGGACAACACCACCAGCAGCCGAGGGGACGGTCGGGTCGGGATGGCAGAGCTGAGCCGCAGGAAGTTCATGGCGTTGTCGGCGAGCGCGGCGGCCGGGGCGGCCGTCGCCGGGACGGCGGTGGCGGCGGGCGCCGGGCCCGCCGCGGCCGCGGGCGCGACGGGCGCGACGGGGACGATCGCGGACGCCAGGCACGTCGTGGTCCTGATGCAGGAGAACCGCAGCTTCGACCACTACTTCGGCATGCTGAAGGGCGTGCGCGGCTTCGCCGACCGGGCCACCGTCCAGCTGCCCGGCGGCTACAGCGTGTTCAACCAGCCGAACGTGCTCGGCCGGCAGTACCCGTGGCAGTTCTCGGCGACCAAGCCGGCCGGCGGCGCCGACCCCGAGCGCCTGGCGCAGTGCAACGGCGACCTCGCCCACGGGTGGAGCGACCAGCACAGGGCGTGGAACAACGGGAGGATGGACTCCTGGGTGGCGGCGAAGGGCAACGTCCGCACCCTGGGCTACCTGACCCGCGCCGACATCCCGTTCCACTACGCGCTGGCCGACCACTGGACGGTCAACGACGCCTACCACTGCTCGGTGCTCTCCGCGACCGGCCCGAACCGCACCTACCACTGGTCCGGCCAGATCGACCCGGCGGGCGCGGCGGGCGGCCCGGCGTACGACGGGGGCGACGAGTCCGGCCTGAAGTGGCAGACGTACGCGGAGGCGCTGGAGGCCGCCGGGGTCAGCTGGAAGGTCTACCAGAACGCGTCCGACAACTACGGCGACAACGCGCTGGCGTACTTCACCCGGTTCGCGTCGGCCCCGGCGGGCAGCGCGCTGGCGGTCAAGGGCATGGGCTCGGTGCCGAGGACCACCGGGCGGACGCCGGACGACATCGTCGCCGCGATCCGGGCGGACGTGCTGGCGGGCACCCTGCCGCAGGTCTCCTGGATCGTGCCGGACCAGGCGTCCTCGGAACACCCCTACGCGACGCCGGCCGACGGCGCGCACTTCGTGCACAACGTGCTCGACGCGCTGAACGCGGACCCGGCCGTGTTCGACTCCACGATCCTGTTCCTGAACTACGACGAGAACGACGGCTTCTTCGACCACGTCCCGCCGCCGGTCGCCCCGGCCGGCACCGCGGGCGAGTTCTACGACGGCGTGAACATCGGCCTGGGCTTCCGGGTCCCGATGCTGGCGATCTCGCCGTGGAGCCGGGGCGGCTGGGTCTCCTCGGAGACCTCCGACCACACCTCGGTGCTGCGCTTCCTGGAGAAGTGGACGGCGGCCATCGGCAGGCCCGCGACCTGCCCGAACATCTCGGCCTGGCGGCGCAAGATCACCGGCGACCTTACCGGCATGTTCGACTTCGCCAACCCGGTGTACGGGATGCCCGCGCTGCCGGACACCTCGCAGACCATCGGCCTGGCCGCCTGCGGGCCGCTGCCCAACCCGGCGCCGGTGGACAACCGGCTGCCGGTGCAGGAGGCGGGCACCCGCCCGGCCCGCGCGCTGCCGTACCAGCCGGTGGCGAACCTGGACCGCCTGGAGTTCGGCTCCGGCGGGGCGGTGAAGGTGTGGATCGCGATGGCCAACCAGGGCAGCGCGGCCACCCACTTCGCGGCCTACGCCAACGCGTACCGCACCGGCGGGCCCTGGCCGTACACGGTCGACCCGGCGGGCGCGACCAGCGACTTCTTCAACTGCGGCACCGGCTACGGCGCGGGGAAGTACGACCTGACGGTGGTCGGCCCGAACCGCTTCCTGCGCCGCTTCACCGGCGACGCCACCAAGCCGGGCAAGGACGCGGCGGTCACCGCCACCTACGCGCCCGCGCCGGACACCGGCAGGCTCGCGCTCTGGTTCGAGCTGGCCAACCGCGGCACCTCGGCGGTGACCTTCACCGTCACCTCGAACGCGTACCGCTCGGACGGCCCGTGGACGTACGCGGTCGCGGCCGGGGCGCGCACCAGCGACCACTTCAACGCGGTGGCGTACACCAACGGCTGGTACGACTTCACGGTGACGGTCGGCGGGGACGCGAGCTGGTCGCAGCGGTTCACCGGCCACCTGGAGACCGGAGCGGCGTCGGTCTCCGGCTGAGCGGGACGCTAGACGGCGTGCAGGCCGTGCGCGGCGAAGGCGTCGCGCGCGGCCCGCACCTGCTCGGGGGTGGGGACGGGGGTGCCGGCGAGGGTGAAGTCCCGGCCGAGGGCCTCCCACTTGGCCGCGCCGAGCTTGTGGAAGGGCAGGACGTCGACCCGGGAGACGTTGCCCAGCGCGGCGGCGAACGCGGCCACCCCGTCGACGTTGTCGATCGGGTCGGTCAGGCCGGGCACCAGGACGAAGCGCACCCACACCTCCTTGCCGAGGTCGGCCAGCCGGCGGGCGAAGTCCAGGGTCGGGCCGAGCCGTCGGCCGGTGACCTTCCGGTAGAGGTCCTCGTCCCAGGACTTGATGTCCAGCAGGACGAGGTCGACGTCGGCGAGCAGGGAGTCACTGGCGCGCGGGCCGAGGTAGCCGGAGGTGTCCAGCGCGGTGTGCAGGCCGAGTTCGTGCTTGAAGCGGTGGAACAGCTCGCCGGTGAAGCCGGGCTGGAGCAGCGGTTCGCCGCCGCTGACGGTGGCGCCGCCGCCCGCCGCGTGGATGAACGCGGTGTACTTCGACGCCTCCGCGACCACCTCGTCCGCGTCGGTGCGCTTGCCACTGCGCATCCGCATGGTGTCGGGGTTGTGGCAGTACAGGCAGTTCAGCGGGCAGCCGGCCAGGAAGACCACGAACCGGGTGCCGGGGCCGTCGACGCCGGTCGACAGGTCCCAGGAGTGCACCGACCCGCCGCCGCGCGGACCCACCGGGAGTTCGGCGGGGAGCATGACGGTCATGGCGGTGCCTCCTGGGCTGTCGGGGCGGGGCGGGTGGAGCGGGGCGGGGGTCAGAGCGAGCCGTGGAAGGTGCGGCCGAGCACGTCGAGCTGCTGCTCCCTGGTCAGCCGGACGAAGTTGACCGCGTAGCCGCTGACCCGGATGGTCAGCTGCGGGTACTGCTCGGGGTGCTCCATCGCGTCGAGCAGGGTCTCCCGGTTCAGCACGTTGACGTTCATGTGGAACCCGCCGACGGCCGTGTACCCGTCCAGCACGCCCGCCAGGTTGCGCACCCGCTCCTCGGGGGTGCGGCCCAGCGCGTCGGGCGTGACGGTGTTGGTCAGCGAGATGCCGTCCTCGGCCGCGTCGTACGGCAGTTTGGCCACCGACATGGCGCTGGCCACGTACCCGTGGGTGTCGCGCCCGTTCATCGGGTTGGCGCCCGGCGAGAACGGCTCGCCGGCCCGGCGGCCGTCCGGGGTGGCGCCGGTCTTCTTCCCGTACACCACGTTCGAGGTGATGGTCAGCACCGACTGGGTGTGCTCGGCGCCCCGGTAGGTCGGGTGCTTGCGCACCTTCTTCATGAACTCCTCGACCAGCCACACCGCGAGCTCGTCGGCCCGGTCGTCGTTGTTGCCGTACGCCGGGTACTCGCCCTCGACCTCGTAGTCCACCGCGAGGCCGCTCTCGTCGCGCACCGGGCGGACCTTCGCGTGCCTGATCGCCGAGAGCGAGTCCGCGGCGACCGCCAGGCCGGCGATGCCGCAGGCCATGGTGCGGCGCACCGCGCGGTCGTGCAGGGCCATCTCCAGGCGCTCGTAGGCGTACTTGTCGTGCATGTAGTGGATGACGTTCAGCGCGTGGACGTACGTCTCGGCCAGCCACTCCATCTGCCGGTCGAGGCGGGACAGCACCTCGTCGTAGTCCAGCACCTCGGAGGTGAGCGCGCCGGTGGCCGGGCCGACCTGGGCGCCGGAGCGCTCGTCCCGGCCGCCGTTGATCGCGTAGAGCAGCGTCTTGGCGAGGTTGACCCGGGCGCCGAAGAACTGCATCTGCCTGCCGACCTCCATCGCGGAGACGCAGCAGGCGATCGCGGTGTCGTCGCCGAAGCGCGGGCGCATCAGCTCGTCCGACTCGTACTGCACGCTGGAGGTGTCGATCGACACCTCGGCGCAGAACTCCTTGAAGCCGCGGGGGAGCTTCGGCGACCAGAGCACCGTCATGTTCGGCTCCGGCGCCGGGCCCAGGTTGTACAGGGTCTGCAGGTAGCGGAACGAGGTGCGGGTGACCAGCGGGCGGCCGTCGGTGCCGATGCCGCCGATCGACTCGGTGACCCAGGTCGGGTCGCCGGAGAACAGCTCGTCGTACTCGGGGGTGCGCAGGAAGCGGACGATCCGCAGCTTGATGACGAAGTCGTCGACCAGCTCCTGGGCCTGCTCCTCGGTCAGCCGGCCCCCGGCGAGGTCCCGTTCGAGGAAGACGTCCAGGAAGGTGGAGGTGCGCCCCAGCGACATCGCGGCGCCGTTCTGCTCCTTCACCGCCGCCAGGTAGGCCAGGTACAGCCACTGGACCGCCTGCCGGGCGTCCCGGGCCGGGCCGGAGACGTCGTGCCCGTAGGTCAGCGCCATCGCCTTCAGCTCGCCCAGCGCGCGGATCTGCTCGGCGAGCTCCTCGCGCTCGCGGATGGTCTCCTCCAGCGCGCGCGGGTCGGTGGGCGCCGCGTCCAGCGAGGCCTTCTCCTCCCGCTTGGCCTCGACCAGCCGGTCCACCCCGTACAGCGCGACCCGCCGGTAGTCGCCGATGATCCGGCCGCGCCCGTAGGCGTCCGGCAGGCCGGTGACGATCCCCGCCTTGCGGGCGGCCCGGATCCCGGGGGTGTAGGCGTCGAAGACGCCCGCGTTGTGGGTCTTGCGGTAGACCGTGAAGACCTTCTCCAACTCCGGGTCGACCGGGTAGCCGTAGGTCTCCAGCGCCCCCGCGACCATCCGCCAGCCGCCGTTGGGCATGATCGCCCGCTTCAGCGGGGCGTCGGTCTGCAGTCCGGTGATCAGCTCGTTCTCCCGGTCGATGTAGCCGGGCGCGTGCGAGGTGATGGTCGACGGCGTGTCGTACGAGACGTCCAGGACGCCCTTGGCGCGCTCGGCCGGGAACAGCGCGGTGATCTTCCGCCAGATCCCGGTGGTCCGCCCGGTCGGGCCGGCCAGGAAGGAGCCGTCGCCCTCGTACGGGGTGTAGTTCTGCTGGATGAAGTCGCGGACGTCGATCGCGTCCCGCCACAGGCCGCCCTTGAAGCCGTCCCAGGCAGTGGTCGGCGTGGACGCGGTGGGGTGCTGCTGCGAGGTGGTCATCTCGGGTGTCCTCGTCTCAGTTCCGGTCGCCGTAGTAGGCCTGGGTCATCAGCTGCCGCATGTCCGCGAGCATCGGCAGCCGCGGGTTGGCCGGCGCGCACTGGTCCTCGTAGGCGTGCATCGCCTGCTCCGGCAGCGCCGCCAGGAAGGCCGCCTCGTCCACCCCGGCGTCCTTGAACGACCGCGGGATGCCGACCCTCTCGCGCAGCTCCTCGACCGCCGAGGCCAGCGACTCCACGCCCTGCTCGGGAGTGTCGGCGGGCAGGCCGAGCGTCCGGGCGATCTGCTGGTAGCGCTCCGGCGCCACGTAGCTGCGGTACTTCGGCCAGCTGGTCACCTTGGCCGGCGCCGACCCGTTGTAGCGGATCGCGTGCGGCAGCAGCAGCGCGTTGGTGCGCCCGTGCGCCACGTGGAAGGTCGCGCCCAGGGTGTGCGCCATCGCGTGCACCACGCCCAGGAAGGCCGAACCGAACGCCATGCCCGCGATGGTGCCCGCGTTGTGCATCCTCTCCCGGGCCACCGGGTCGTCCGGCCCGTCGACGACCGCCGCCTCCAGGTTCTCGAAGACCAGCCGGATGCCCTGCAGCGCCAGTCCGTCGGTGAAGTCGTTGGCGTACACCGACGCGTACGCCTCGACGCAGTGCGTCAGCGCGTCGAACCCGGAGTCGGCGGTGACGTCCCGGGGCAGGTGCGTGGTGAGCGCCGGGTCGACGATCGCCACCGTCGGGGTCAGCGCGTAGTCCGCCAGCGGGTACTTCTGGCCGCTCTCCGGGTCGGTGATCACCGCGAACGGCGTCACCTCGCTGCCGGTGCCCGAGGTCGTCGGGACGCACACCAGCCTGGCCTTCTCGCCCAGGTCCGGGAAGGTGAAGGCGCGCTTGCGGATGTCGAAGAACTTCTCCTTCAGGTCCGCGAACTCGACCTCCGGGTGCTCGTACATCAGCCACATCACCTTCGCCGCGTCCATCGGCGAACCGCCGCCCAGCGCCACGATGGTGTCCGGCCGGAAGTCGCGCATCAGCTCGGCGCCCCTCTCGACGGTGGCGATGCTCGGGTTCGGCTCCACGAAGTCCACCACCCGCACCTCCACCGGCTCGGTGCGCCGGGACAGCACGTCCCGGATCCGGTCCAGGTGCCCGATCTCCACCATCGTCCGGTCCGTCACCACGACGACCCTGCGGGCGCCGCGCATGTCGGCCAGGTAGGTGATCGAGTTGCGCTCGAAGAAGATCTTCGGCGGGACCTTGAACCACTGCATGTTGGTGTTGCGCCGCCCGATCCGCTTCACGTTGACCAGGTTCAGCGCCGAGACGTTGCCCGACACCGAGTTGTGCCCGTAACTGCCGCACCCCAGCGTCAGCGAGGGCAGGAACGCGTTGTAGACGTCACCGATGCCGCCCTGCGAGCTCGGCGCATTCCAGATGATCCGGCAGGCCTTCACCGCCGTGCCGAACTCCTCGACGAACGCCGCGTCCTCGCTGTGCACCGCCGCCGAGTGCCCCAGGCCGTTGAACTCCACCATCTCGGTGGCCAGCCGCAGGCCCTGCGCCCGGCCGTCCGCCCGCAGCACCGCCAGCACCGGGCAGAGCTTCTCCCGGGTCAGCGGCTCGGCCTCGCCGACCCCGCCGACCTCCACCAGGATCACCGAGGTGTCGTCGGGCACCTCGAAGCCCGCCGCCGCCGCGATCGCCGGCGCCGACCGCCCCACCACGTCGGCGTTCAGCTTCGCGCCCGCGCAGTCCGTGCCGGCGCCGACCCCGAAGAGGTACCGCTCCAGCCTGCCCTTCTCCTCGGGCGTCGCCAGGTGCGCCTTCAGCTTGCGGAACTCGGCGATCGCCGCGTCGTGGACCTCGGCGTCCAGGATCACCGCCTGCTCGGACGCGCAGACCATCCCGTTGTCGAAGGACTTCGACAGCACGATGTCGTTCACCGCGCGCTTCAGGTCCGCGCTCTTCTCCACGTACGCCGGCACGTTGCCCGCGCCGACGCCCAGGGCCGGCTTCCCGCACGAGTACGCGGCCCTGACCATCGCGTTGCCGCCGGTCGCCAGGATCGTCGCCACGTCCTCGTGCCGCA
Organism: Kitasatospora sp. NPDC015121; assembly: GCF_055562955.1. Taxonomy (NCBI): domain Bacteria; kingdom Bacillati; phylum Actinomycetota; class Actinomycetes; order Kitasatosporales; family Streptomycetaceae; genus Kitasatospora; species Kitasatospora sp. NPDC015121. Next base: position 109,896 of record NZ_JBVHEH010000012.1, on the reverse strand, counting down.
TCAGCGCGCCGGTCGCCGCCGTCGACGGGTGCTCGATCCACTGCACGCAGTGCGCCGGGGCGCCCGCCGCCACCGCCGCGTCCCGGACGATCCGGGCCGCCTCCGCCGAACAGCGCTGCGCCGCCGGGTGGAAGCCGAACACGATCGGGTTGCGGGTCTTCAGCGCGACCAGCGCCTTGAAGATCGTCGTCGAGGTCGGGTTGGTCACCGGCGTCACGCCCGCGACCACGCCCACCGGCTCGGCGATCTCGGTGATCCCGGTGATCTCGTCCCGGGAGACCACCCCGACGGTCTTCATCCCCGCCATCGAGTGCGTCACGTTCTCGCAGGCGAAGACGTTCTTCACCGCCTTGTCCTCGAACACGCCGCGCCCGGTCTCCTCGACCGCCAGCGCGGCCAGCCGGGTGTGCGCGGCCAGCGCCGCCAGCGAGGCCTTCTTCACGATCCGGTCCACCTTCTCCTGGGTGAAACCGGCGTACTCGCGCAGCGCCTGGCGGCCGTTGCGGACCAGCACGTCGACGGCCGCCTCGGCCTCGGCGGCCTCAGCGTCGGGGGCGGCGGGGGTCTTGGCCGGGGTTTTGGCCGGGGCCTTGGCAGGAGTCTTCTCGCGGGACGGCATGGCGCGCTCACCTCTTGGGGTGCGGCTGTGGGGCGCCCCGGCGGCGCTGCCGGGACCGGCTTGACGCCTCCACCCTCCGTCGGCGACCGGTGAGGCGGATACGGCCGTTGGCCGCGACCCGCCGGGACCAACGGCCTTTTCCGTCCCCGGCACGGCAGTTCGCGCCGGCCCCGGCGGCGGGCGGCACTGCGCCGGACGGGTGGGCCCCAGCCCTCCGGGTGCGACCTGCCCCGGCCGGTGCGAGGGTGGACGCAGCCCGTTGTCCGCGACACCCCGAGGAGGAGACATGGGCCTGAGCGACCAGTTCAAGGACAAGGCGAAGGACCTCGCCGACCAGGCCAAGTCGGCGCTCGGCGACCACGGCTCCAAGGCCGAGGAGGCCGAGCAGAAGGCCCGCGAGCAGGCCGAGGGCGCGATGCCCGGCGGCCAGGAGACCGCGGACGAGCAGCACCAGGAGGGCGAGTCCTCCTGACCCCGCCACCCGGTGCGCGCGGGCCCCGCCCGGGCCCGCGCGCACCGTGGCGAGGGGGGACGCCCATCCGAGGAGGAGACATGGGCATCTTCGACAGGTTCCGCCACCCGGCGGCCCCGCCGGCCGCCGCACCCCCCGAGGACCCGCCCGAACGCGTAGCCCCCGCCCACGACGAGGCCGTCGACGCCTTCGGGGACCAGGTCGAACGCGCCCGCGACGACACGGAACGCCGCATCCGGCAGGACCGCGAGGACCGCGAGGCCGCCGCGGACATGACCGCCGAGGGCGACCCCTGGGGCTGACCCGCCCGCCCGCGGAGCACCGACCCCGCAAGGGGGCCGGCGCTCCGCGCGCTGTGACACGGCGGTGACAGTAGGCATACGGCGCACGGACGTCGGACTGGAAGCATTCCTTCTGCGCGGGGGGAACGGACCGAGGACGAGACCGGCCGGCCGAGCGCGCGACCCGCACACCAGCCGCTGCACCGCATCCCTTGGGGGGAACACCATGAACACCCGCCGGACCGCCTCGACCGCCGTCGCCGCCGCACTGCTCCTCGCCGCCACCACCGCGGCCGGTGGCACCGCGTGGGCCGCGGACCGGCCGGTGGTTCCGACCTGCTTCGGCGACGAGGTGAAGCTGCCCGGCGAGACCCCGGTCGCCGACGCGCCCGCGCACACCGGGACGGTGGCGGTCGAGGTCGGCGGCGACGCCGAGCCGACCGTCACGGGTGACGTGGCCACCTACCGGGTGCGGATCACCGAGACCAACCGGACCGGCGCCGACTACCGGCACGTGACGGTCGTGCCGGTGCTGTTCACCCAGCTGGGCGTGGTGAACACCGGCAACACCAAGGTCACCTGGGTGCACGGCGGCACCGAGACCGAGCTGCCCACCCGGATGGGCTGCGACCCGTCGGTCTGGGGCGCCTCCGGCGCGCTGGACCTGGCGCTGGCGGACGGCCAGACCGCCCGGATCGACCTGAAGATCACCACGTCCACCGAGGTCGCGCGGAAGGTCAAGGAGCTCTCGGTGTCGGCGTACGGAGCGGCGGACGGCGACCGCGGCCTGCGGAGCGACGTCCTCACGCTCCGCGGCGCCGCCCCGGCCACCGAGCCCACCAAGACCCCCACCAAGACCCCCACCAAGGCCCCCGAGCCCACCGCCCCGGCGACCCCCACCGCCGCTCCCGCCACCAGCGCCCCGGCCCCGGCCCCGACGCCGACCGCGAGCGCGACCGCCTCCACCCCGGCGCCCGTCGCCGCGACGGCGGAGCTGGCCTCCACCGGCGGCGGTGGCGGCACCGGCCTGCTGGCCGGCGCCGCGGCCCTGCTGGTCGCCGCGGGCGCGGCCGTCCTCTACACCGTCCGCCGCCGCACCCGCCGCAGCAGCTGACCCCGCCCCGGTACCGCGTCGGCCGGCCCCTCCCGGGGGCCGGCCGACACGGCGTTCAGGGGCCCGGGCGGTAGTAGGCCTCGATCGGGCGGCGGGCCTCGGCGAGCAGCGCCGGACCGTCCTGGACGAGGTCCGGCCACTGGCCGGAGGCCGGGTTGAGGTCCACCAGCTGCTCGGTGGACAGGGCGAACACCACCCGCCCGAGACCGGAGCGGACCAGGGCGCCCGCGCACATCCCGCACGGCTGGCAGCTGGTGTAGAGGGTGGTGCGGGCGGCGTCGGCCGGGTCGAGCTCGCGGGCCGCCCAGCGGGCGAGCTTCAGCTCCGGGTGGGCGGTGATGTCGCGCTCGCGCCGCACGGTGTTGTGCGCCTCGGCGAGCACCGTGCCGTCGGCGGCGGCCAGCAGCGAGCCGTACGGGGCGTCCCCCGACTCGACGGCGCGGGCGGCCAGGTCGACGGCGCGGCGCAGCAGGGCCTCGTCGGCGGGGGTGATCACGCGGTGTCCTTCCGGTCGGTGGTCGCGGTGGTTTCGGCGGTCTCGGTGGTCGCCGAGGCGGCCGAGGCGAGGGCGGCCAGGTCCCGCCAGGCCGCCTCCGGTCTGCGGGTCTCCTCGGGGTCGCCGTGGTACGGGTCGAGGACCACGGCCCGGGCGCCCAGCGCGCGCAGCTCCCGCAGGTCGTCCAGGACCTGCTCCAGGGTGCCGGTCCCGGCGGGGCGGTCCGCGCCGGTGGCCGGCCGGTCGGTCAGCCGGAACGCGAGCCGCGGCGCGAAGCCCGGCAGCGGGTGCGCGGCCAGGACGGCCCGCATCGCGGGCAGGGACAGTCGCAGCGGGTGCCAGGCGTCGCCGAACCGGACGGCGCGGCGCAGCGCCGCCGGGCTGTGCCCGCCGACCCACAGCGGGATCCGGCCGGTCCCGGCGGGCCCCGCCGCCCGCAGCACCCGCAGGCACGCGTCGCTCCGCCGTCCGCGCTCGGCGAACGGCACCCCCAGCGCGGCGAACTCCTGCCGGGCCCAGCCGGTGCCCACCCCGAGCACCAGGCGGCCGCCGCTCAGCCGGTCGAGGTTCGCGGCCATCCGGGCGGTCAGCAGCGGGTCGCGGTACGGCAGGACCAGCACCGTGGTGCCGAGCCGCACCCGGTCGGTCAGCCCGGCCAGCCAGGACAGCAGGGTGAACGGCTCGTGGAACGGCTCCGGGTAGCGTTCCGCCACGTCCGGGGTAACGGCCACGTGGTCGGACACCATCAGCAGGTCGAAGCCCAGCCCCTCCACGGTCCGGGCCCAGGCCCGGAGCACGCCGGGATCGGTGCCGGGCCCGAAGTTCGGTACGTTGACGCCCAGTTGCATGCGGCGAGGCTAGCGGGGCGAACCGCGCCGGGTGAATGCCGGATTCCCGGCGTTCGGGCCCTTCCGCCGGGAATCCGCCGGTAGCATCGCCGGATGGCCGAGAACCTCGACGACATCGACTGGGCGATCATCGAGCAGCTGCAGGCCGACGCCCGCCTCACGCTCAGCGAGCTGGGCCGCCGCGTCAACCTCGGCTCCTCGGCCACCGCGGAACGCGTCCGCGCCCTGGAGGCCAGGGGCGTGATCACCGGCTACCACGCCGCGGTCGACCTGGGCCGGCTCGGCTACCCCGTGCTCGCCGTCGTCCGCCTCAAGTACCCGGGCAGCCGCCACCAGCCCCTGCACCGCCTGCTCGCCGAACGCCGCGAGATCCTGGAGTGCCTGCGCACCACCGGCGACGACTGCTACACCCTCAAGCTCGCCGCCACCTCCATGGAGCACCTGGAGACCCTCGTCGACGAACTCTGCACCCTCGGCACCACCACCACGAGCGTCGTCTACCGCCAGACCCTCCCCCGCCGGGGTCCCGCCCGCCCCTAGGAGCGGGGCGGCAGCGGGGGGCGGCGCAGGTCGGGGCGGGGGGTGTCGGGGGGCGGGGGAGTGGCGGCGGGGGCCGTGGCGAGGAGGGTGAGGGCGAGGTCGACGGCGGCGGCGAGGTCGGTGTGGTCGCCCCGGGCCCAGTCGCGGGGGGTGCGGACGACTTCGACGTCGGGGGCGACGCCGTGGTTCTCGACGGTGAAGCCGATGCCGGCGGTGAACCAGCTGGCGTTCTTGGGGACGGAGATCTGGGTGCCGTCGCCGAGCGCGTGGCGGCCGGTCATGCCGACGACGCCGCCCCAGGTGCGGGTGCCGACGACGGGGCCGAGCGCGAGCGTCTTGATGGCGGCGATGATGACGTCGCCGTCGGAGCTGGTGGCGTGGTCGGCGAGGGCGACGACGGGGCCGCGCGGGGCGTCGCGGGGCCAGCGGACGGGTTGCCGGCCCCGGGTGAAGTCCCAGGCGAGGACGCGGCGGTGGAGCTTCTCCAGGACGAGTTCGGAGACGTTGCCGCCCGCGTTGCCGCGGACGTCCAGGACGAGGGCGGGGCGGGCGAGTTCGGAGCGCAGGTCGCGGTTGAACTGGGCCCAGCCGGAGCCGCCGAGGTCGGGGATGTGCAGGTAGCCGCACGCGCCGTCGCTGAAGCCGCGCACCAGGTGGCGGCGTCTGGCGACCCAGTCCTGGTAGCGGACGGGCCGTTCGTCGGTCAGCGGGGTGACCGCGATCCGCCGGATCCGGTTCTCGTGCCGGACGGTCAGTTCGACGGTGCTGCCGCCCGTCCCGGCGAGCAGCGGGGCGGGGCCGCGGACCGGGTCGGGCGGGCGGCCGTCGACGGCGAGGAGTTCGTCGCCGTCGCGCAGGCCGTGGCCGGCCAGCGGGGCGCGGGCCTTGGGGTCGGAGGACTCGCCGGGCAGGATCCGGTCGACCAGCCAGCGGCCGTCCGGGGCGCGGTGGGCGTTGGCGCCGAGCAGGCCGAGCGGCTGCTGGGCGAGGGCGGGGCCCTCGCCGCGCCGGGCGGGGGTGACGTAGGCGTGCGAGGTGCCGAGTTCGCCGAGCAGTTCGCGCAGCAGGTCGGCGAAGTCGTCGGGGGAGGCGATCCGGTCGAGCAGCGGTTCGTACTGGGCGGTGAGGGCGGGCCAGTCGAGGCCGCACATGCCCTCGTCCCAGAACTGGTCGGCGACCACCCGGGCGGCCTCCGCGTAGGACTGGCGCCACTCGGCGGCGGGGTGGACGGTGTGGGTGATCCGGCGCAGGTCGACGGCGAGCGGGGCGGTGGGGGCGGCCAGCGGGTAGAGCTTGAGCGCGCCGGCGGAGAACACCGAGAGCGCCGAGCCGTCGGCGGAGACCGCGAACCCGTCGAGCTGGTCGACCAGGGTGGTGCGGCGGCCCCGGGCCAGGTCGAAGTGCTCCAGGGCGGGGCGCCCGGAGGTGTCCTCGGGGTTGGCGAAGGTCTGGCCGAGCGCGCCGGAGATCGGCCAGCGCAGCCAGACCACGCCGCCGCGGACCGCCGCCGTCGCCGAGTACTTGGAGGCGATCACCGGGAACGGCACCAGCCGCCCGGCCAGGCCCTCCTCGTCGACGTGCACGGTGCCGTCGCCGGTGGCCTCCTCCGGGTCCAGGCCGACCGGCGGCCGGCCCTCGGCGGGAGAGGCGAACGGGGACGGGGTGCCGGCCGCCAGCGGGACGAGGTACGGGCGGCAGCCGAGCGGGAAGGACAGGTCGCCGGTGTGCACGTCGTGCACCGGGTCGAAGCCGCGCCAGGACAGGAACACCAGGAAGCGGCCGTCCCGGGTGAACACCGGGTGCTCGTCCTCGAACCGGCCGCCGGTGACCTCGACCTTCTCCCCGGGCCGGTCGGTGCGGGCCAGCCGGATCGCCCGCAGCGAGCGGCCCGCGACCGGCTCGGACCAGGTCAGCCAGCGCGAGTCGGGGGAGAAGGAGGGGCTGGAGACCGGCCCGTAGCGGGAGGCGGCGACCTCGGTGACCGCGCCGTCGGCGGTCTCCACCAGCAGCAGCCGCCCGTCCGAGCAGGCCGCCGCCAGGCGCCCGCCGTCGGGGGCGGCGGCCAGCTCCTGGACCCGGCCGATCCGGCCGCCCGCGATCCGCCGGTGCGGGGGCCGTTCCTCGGCGGCGTCCTTGCCGGGCAGCGCGGCCAGCTCGATCGCGTCCGCGCCGTCCGCGTCGGTCACCCAGGCGGCCTGGTTGCCGTAGCCGAGGACCAGCGGCAGCCGGCAGCGCACCCCCGGCGTGTCGGCGAGCACCCGGGCCGGGCCGTCGCGGTGGGTCAGCCAGTACAGCGAGCCGCGCACGTTCAGCACCCCGGCCCGGCCGGTGGCGTCGCAGGCCAGGTCCTTGACGTTGTTGGCCGCGCTGACCTGGTACGGCCGCCGCCCGGCCCGGGCGCCGCCCAGCGGCACGTCCAGCCGGCGCGGCGCGGGGGCGTCCAGCGAGTCGAGCAGCCAGACGTCCCCGGCGTGCTGGTAGACCACCCGGACGCCGTCGGTGGCGGCCTCCCGGGCGTAGTACGAGGCGTGGTCGGTGTGCCGGCGCAGGCCGGTGCCGTCCGGGCGGACCGAGTACAGGTTGCCGACGCCCTCGTGGTCGGAGAGGAACGCGATCCGGGTGCCCCCGGCGCAGGTCACCGGCATCGGCGAGGCCAGGTGCCCGGGCAGGCCGGGCAGCAGCAGGTCGTGGTCCACCCAGAGCCGGCCGGTCGCGCCGCCCCGGTAGCGCTTCCAGAACGCGGGCTCGTGCGGGGCCGCGTCGGTGAGCAGCACCGTGTGCCCCGCGCCGACCTGCGCGTCCGCGACCGGCCCCCACGGCATCCGCCGCCCCGGCGCGCCGTCCGGCGGCAGCTCCCACGCCCAGGCGTAGTGCGCGAACGGCTCGTGGTACGAGGTCACCGCCAGCACGTCCCCGTTCGGCAGCCAGCCGCGCACCCGGGTGTCCTGGCTGCCCCAGTACGTCAGCCGGACCGCCTCCCCGCCGTCCACCGGCGCGGTGAACACCTCCGGGGTCAGCGCCGACCAGCTCGTCCAGGCCAGCACCGCGCCGTCCGGCGACAGCCGGGGGTGGCTGACCCTGGTCCGGTCCGCGCTCACCCGCCAGGCCCGCCCGACCGCGCCGTCCGCGCCGAGCGGCGCGACCCAGACGTCGTCCTCCGCGGTGAAGGCGAGCAGCCCGCCGCGCACATGGGGGTACCGCAGGTATCCGGACACCCCTCCATGGTTCGATCAGCCGCCGGGGCCCGCAAACGCGGCCGGTCCCGGCGGGTGCCGCCGGACCCTCCGGAGGGGCTGACAGCGGGTCATCGAACCGTGTTCTCCGGTCCATTGACAGGGAGGAGTCACAGCCGCTTCAGTGGTCTAGTCCAACTCCCTGGGTGGGTGCCGGTGCGGCGGCACGCCCCGGCCGGGAACCCCACGGCCCGGCGCGCGGAGGAGGGCGTCCCCCACACAGAGGCAGGAGCATCCCCACATGCGTACTCCCCGTAGGAAGCGGCTGCTCGCCGCCGGAACGGCCTGGGCGGTGGCGGCCACCGGCGCCGTCGCGCTCAGCTTCGGCCTGGCCGGGTCGGCCTCGGCCGGCGAGTTCCTGGTCAACGGCGGCTTCGAGACCAACGCGCTGAGCCCCTGGAGCTGCACCGGGTCCACCGGCTCCGTGGTCACCGGCCACGCCCGCACCGGCACCTACGCGCTCGCGGGCGCCGCGTCCGCGTCCGACACCGCCCAGTGCACCCAGACCGTCGCGGTCGCCCCCAACACCACGTACACGCTCAGCGCCTACGTCAACGGCGCGTACGTCTACCTCGGCGTCAACGGCGGCACCTCGACCTGGACGCCGAGCACCGGCGGCGCCTACCAGAAGCTCTCGGTCAGCTTCACCACCACCGCGACCCAGACCTCCGCCACCGTGTTCACCCACGGCTGGTACGGCCAGGGCACCTACTACGCGGACGACGTCTCGCTGGACGGCCCCGGCGCACCCGCCTCGCCCTCCGCCAGCACGAGCCCCTCCAAGTCGGCCTCGCCGTCGCCGTCCACCTCCGTCTCGGCCTCGCCGTCGACCTCGACCTCCGCGTCGCCCTCGACCTCGACCTCGGCCAGCCCGTCCGCGAGCCCGTCCACCTCGGTGCCGCCCACCGGCAGCCACGCCCTGGTCGGCTACCTGCACGCCAGCTTCGCCAACGGCGCCGGCTACCTGAAGATGGCCGACGTCCCGGACAGCTGGGACATCATCGACCTGGCCTTCGGCGAGCCGGACTCCATCACCTCCGGCACCATCCACTTCAACCGCTGCCCGGTCACCGAGTGCCCGGGCGTCGAGTCCGACGCCGACTTCAAGGCGGCCATCGCCGCCAAGCAGGCCAAGGGCAAGAAGGTCCTGCTGTCGATCGGCGGCCAGAACGGCGAGGTGCAGCTCACCACCACCGCCGCCCGCGACAACTTCGTCAACTCGGTCTCCGGGATCATCGACAAGTGGGGCCTGGACGGCCTCGACATCGACTTCGAGGGCCACTCGCTGTCGCTCAACACCGGCGACAACGACTTCAAGAACCCGACCACCCCGGTCATCACCAACCTGATCTCGGCGGTCAAGAGCCTCAAGGCCAAGTACGGCGCGAAGTTCCAGCTCACCATGGCGCCGGAGACCTTCTTCGTCCAGCTCGGCTACCAGTACTACGGCTCGGGCCCCTGGGGCGGCCAGGACCCGCGGGCCGGCGCCTTCCTGCCGGTCATCTACGGCCTGCGCGACGACCTCACCCTGCTGCACGTCCAGGACTACAACTCGGGCTCGATCATGGGCCTCGACAACCAGTACCACAACATGGGCGGCGCGGACTTCCACATCGCGATGACCGACATGCTGCTCGCCGGCTTCCCGGTGGCCGGCAACGCCAACAACGTGTTCCCGGCGCTCAAGCCCTCGCAGGTCGCGATCGGCATGCCCGCCAACACCTACGCCGGCAACGGCTACGTCGCCCCGGCCGTGGTCAACCAGGCGCTGGACTGCCTCACCAAGGGCACCGGCTGCGGCTCCTACACCCCGCGGGCCGGCAAGCAGCCGAACCTGCGCGGCCTGATGACCTGGTCGATCAACTGGGACAAGTACAACAACAACGAGTTCTCGAAGAACTTCGACGGCTACTTCGGCTGAGCGTCCGCCGAGGCGCTGACGGAGCCGGCCACCCCCGCGGGGGTGGCCGGCTCCGGCCGTTCCGGGGGCGTCCCGGGGCGGGGCGGGGAGGCCCGGGGCCCCAGCTCCTCCCCAGAGGGGCTCTAGGGAGGGGTGTGATGCTGCCCGCCTCGCCATGCTCCGCCGTCGACAGGGGGAAGACCATGAACGGACCGGTCACACTGGTGGAAGTGCTCTCCCGGCACGCCGTGGAACGGCCGGGCCGGGAAGCGCTGGTGGTGCTGCGCGAGGACCCGGAGAGCAGGGCCCCCAGGCCGCGCCCCGGGGTCCGGCTGCCCGGCCTCCTGGTGCCCAGGGGACTCGTGCAGGAGGGGGACGAGCCGGTCCGCCGCGGCGGGCGGCTGGCGCCGCTGCTGGCGACCCGCACGGACTACGCGGAACTCGACGCGGCGGCCCGCCGGCTGGCCGTGCTGCTGACGGAGCGGGGAGTGGCGGGCGGACGGGTGCTCGTCCTGCAGTCCGAGACCGCCCACTTCGTGCCCAGCGTGCTCGGCTGCCTGTACGCGGGGGCCGTCGCGGTGCCCGCGCCCGTGCCCGGCAACCGGCGCAACCACGACGAGCGGACGCTGGGCATCCTCAAGGACGCCGCGATCTCGCTCGTCCTCACCGACCGGGCGGCCGCGCCCGGCATCTCGCGGCTGATCGCGGAGGCGGGCCACGGCAGTGTCCCCTGTCTGGCGGTGGACGCCATCGAGCAGCCCGACCCGGCGGACTGGCGGATGCCCGATCTCGACCCGGACGCGCCCGCCGTGCTGCAGTACACCTCCGGATCGACCGGCGACCCGCGCGGCGTGATGGTCAGCCACCGCAACCTCGCGGCCAACCAGCGCGCCATCACCGCCATGCTGGGCACCGGCCCCGAGGACCGGATCGGCGGCTGGCTGCCGCTGCACCACGACATGGGCCTGATCGGCCAACTGCTGCACCCGCTCTGGCTGGGCGCGACCTCCGTCCACCTGCCCGCCGAACTGTTCATGCGGCACCCCGTGCACTGGCTGCGCACCGTCTCCGAGCAGCGCCTCACCGTCAGCGGCGGCCCCGACATCGGCTACGAGCTGTGCCGCCGCCGGGTGACCGAGCGCCAGCTGGAGGGCGTCGACCTGTCGGGCTGGCGGACCGCCGTCAACGCCGCCGAGGACGTCCGCGCGACCACCCTGGACGGCTTCGCCCGGCGCTTCGAACCGTACGGGTTCCGGCCCGAGGCGTTCCTGCCCGCGTACGGCCTGGCCGAGGCCACCCTCGCGGTCACCGGCGGCCGCCGCGGCCGCACCGGACCGCTCGCGGTGGACGCCGCCGCCCTGGAGCAGCACCTGCTGACCGAGCCGCTGCCCGGCCGGCCGGCGCGCGAACTCGTCGGCTGCGGCCGGCCCGGACCCGAGGGCCCCGAGGTGCGGATCGTCGACCCGCAGACCCGCGAGGAGCTCCCGGAGGGCCGGATCGGCGAGGTCTGGGTCCGCGGCGAGTCGGTCGCGACCGGCTACTGGAAGCGCCCGCTGGAGAACAACGCCACGTTCCGGGCCGTCACCGCGGCCGGCGCCGAGGGCTTCCTGCGCACCGGCGACCTCGGCGTGCTGCGCGACGGCGAGCTGTACCTCACCGGCCGGCTCAAGGAACTGCTGCTGGTCGCCGGCCGCAACCTGTACCCGCAGGACATCGAGCGCGGCGCCCAGCAGCTCTCCAGCCGGCTCGGCGCGGGCGTGGTGTTCTCCGCCGGACCGCGCGACGGCCTGGTGCTCGTCCAGGAGGTCCGCCCGGGCGGCCGCGCCGACCTCGACCTGCCGGCCCTCAACCTGTCGCTGCGGGTGTTCGTCTCCCGGGAGTTCGAGGTCCGGATCGGCAACGTGCTGCTGGTCCGCCCCGGCACGGTGCGCCGCACCACCAGCGGCAAGCTGGAACGCTCCACGATGCGCTCGCTCCTGCTCACCGGACGGCTCCGCCCGCTGCACCAGGTACTCGACCCCGAGGTCGCCGAACTCGTCGCGGCCGCCTCCCCGACGGCCCGGAAGGACCGGACGTGACCCTCCCCGCCGAACGGACCGCCCCGGCCGGCACCCGCCCGCAGCACCAGGACGACGCCGCGGACGCCCGGATCGCCGCCCTGGAAGCGGAGCTCGGCGACCCGTGGAACCCCGCCAACCCGTACGGCAACGACACGCTGCTGCTCGCCGACGAGCGGGCCGAACTCCCCTCCGAGGCCGTCCGGCTGCTCGACCGGTTCGGGCTCGGCGCGGAGTTCGTGCCGGCCCGGCTCGGCGGCCGGCTCGAACGCGCCGACCTGCTGGTCCGGATGCTGCGCCCGGTCTTCCGCCGCGACCCGTCGCTCGGCGTCGGCTACGGCGCCGGCTCCTACCTCGCGGCGTCCGCGGTGTGGGCGGCCGGCACCGAACGGCAGCAGCGCGACACCGCCGACCTGCTGCTCGCCGGCCGCCGGGCCGCCGTCGCCTACCGCGACCTCGCGCACGGGAACGCCTTCCTGCGCGAGGAGTTCCACCTCGGCGGCGCCCCCGGCGCCCTACGGCTGAACGGCGCCAAGCGGGTCATCGTCAACTCCGCGCAGGCCGCCGCCGCGGTGGTCTTCTGCCGCACCGACGACCGGCCCGGCAGCCGCAGCCACACCGCCGTGCTGCTGGAGCGCGACCGGCTGCCCGCCGACCGGGTCCGCGACCTGCCGCGCTACCCCACCGTCGGCCTGCGCGGCTGCTGGATGGGCGGCCTGGCCCTCGACGACTGCCCGGTGCCCGAGGACGCGCTGCTCGGCGAGTGGGGCGGCGGCGTCGACCTGGCGCTCTCCTCCTTCGCCCTCACCCGCAGCGTGCTGCCCTCGATGGTGCTGGCCGGCGTCGACACCGCGCTGCGCACCGCCCTGCGCTTCGCCCTGCAGCGCGGCGTGTACGGCCGCCCGGTGCTGCGCAACCCGCAGGCCCGGGCCAGCCTGGCCGGCTCCTTCGCCGACCTGCTGGTCTGCGACAGCCTGGCGCTCACCGCGACCCGCGCCGCCCACCTGTACCCGGAGGCGGCGGGCGGCTACGCGGCCGCCGTGAAGTACCTGCTGCCGATCCTGCTCAGCGACACCGTGCACGACCTGTCGGTGCTGCTCGGCTCCAACCTGTACGTCAAGGAGGGCGAGTTCGGGGTCTTCCAGAAGCACGTCCGGGACCTGCCGATCACCAGCCTCGGCCACTCCGGCACGGCCGCCTGCCACTCCACGATCATCCCCCGGCTCCCGGTCCTGGCCGACCGGTCCTGGCTGCGCGAACCCCCGCCCGCCCCCGAACTGTTCCACCTGCGCGGCGACCTGCCCGAGCCCGACCCGAAGCGGATCGGCCGCACCGTCGACCACGACCCGCTGCTGGCCGAACTCGCCCACGGCACCGCCCTGCTGGCGGACCTCCGGGACGAACGCCACCCGGCCGCCCCCGCGCTGGCCGCCGTCCTGGACGCCGAACTGCGCGAACTGCGCGACGCCTGCCGGGCGATGGCCGACCACGGCCGCACCGGCCTGGCCACCCCGCGCAGCTACGGCCTCGCCGACCGCTACACCCTGCTGCTGGCCGCCGCGAGCTGCCTCGGCGTCTGGCGCCACCACCGCGACCGCGACGACTTCCTCGGCCGCCCCGCCTGGCTGGTCCTCGCCCTGCAGCGGATCTGCCGGCGGCTCGTCCCCGGCCTCACCGACCGGGCCGCGCCCGAGGACGAAACGCTCACCGAACTGCTCCGCCGGTACCGCGAGGGCGGCAGCCTCGACCTGTACGACACGCCGACGGCGGCACGAGGGGAATGACCACCCATGGAGACCCGGAGCCGGCGCCCGGAGCGCCGCGGGAGGAGGCACGGATGAGCACCGTACTGGAGCAGCCGCTGCTGCGCGGGGTGGCCGCCGAGGTCGCCGCGCTGCTCGCCGAACGCGGCGAGCGGGACGGCGGGTTCGAGCCGTCCGCCCGGTTCTACGACGACCTGGGCTTCGACTCGGTCATGCTCATGCAGCTGAAGTACCGGATCGAGACGCGCTTCCCCGAGCTCGGCGAGCTGTCGCTGGCCGACATGGTGGACGGCCTGACCGACGTCGGTACGCTCGCCGACCACCTGGCGGAACTCGCCGAGGAGGAGCGGTGATCCTGCTGCGGGACGCCCGCGCCGCGATCGGCGAGCCGATCGCCGTCGCCCCCGGCCCGGAGGCCCCCTGGGAACGGGTCCGCGAGGCGCTCGCGGTGCGCGGCAGCGCCGTGCTGGTCGCCCGGCTCGGCGAGTGGCTGCCGGCCGCCGGGGCCGACCCCGCGCCGGAGGCCGGCTACCGGGCGGTGCTCGGCCGCGACTGGAACCGCTACCGGGCGATGACGCACAGCCAGGTCCGCGAACGCTTCCTGGCCTCCCGGATGCTGCTCAAGCGGGCCGCCGGCGAGGCGCTCCAGGCCCCGCCGGAGAGCGTCGACCTGGCGTACAAGCTCGGCGGCCGCCCCTACCTGCGCGGCTGCGACCAGGTCGACATCAGCCTCAGCCACACCGCCGAACTGCTGGTGGTCGGGCTGACCCGGCGCGGCTGGATCGGGGTGGACACCGAACTCGACGACCGGGTGCTGCTCGGCACCGGCGCCGAGAAGCAGATCTGCACCCCCTACGAGGCCGGGCAGCTCGCCGCGATGGCCGAGCACCGCCGCAACCCCGCCCTGGTGCGGCTGTGGACCCTGAAGGAGGCCTACAGCAAGGCCATCGGGCAGGGCCTGCGGTTCCGCTTCACCGAGTTCGGCTTCACCTCCGAGGAGGCCCCGGTCACCGTGCTGCGCCCGGACGGCTCGCCCGGCACCGGCGAGGAGTGGAGCTTCGGCACCTGGGCGGTGGACGGCTACACCGTCAGCGTCGCGCTGTTCGACGCCGGGTTCGGCGACGCCGCCGACATCGCGGCGCTGACCATGCTCGACGACGGCCTCGTCGACGCGCTGATCGGCGGCCCGGGCCGCGGGCCGGACTCCCCAACGTAGCGGTAGCGTCGCACGGCGCGACCGCCGGGCTATGATTCACCTCCGTCGCAGCCGTGAACGGGGGGGCCAGTGATCCGGATACTTCTCGCCGAGGACATGAACATGGTGCGGGGCGCCTTGGTCGCGCTCCTCGGGATGGAACCGGACATCGAGGTGGTGGCCGAAGTCGACCACGGTGACCGGATCCTGCCGGCGGCGCTCGCGCACCGGCCCGACATCGCCGTGATCGACATCGACCTGCCGGGCATCGACGGCCTCACCGCCGCCGCCCAGCTGCGCGAGCAGCTGCCCGGCTGCCGGTCGCTGATCCTCACCAGCCTCGGGCGGCCGGGCACGCTGCGCCGGGCGATGGCGGCCAAGGTGTCGGGCTTCATCCTCAAGGACGCGCCACCGGCCGACCTGGCCCGGGCGATCCGCAAGGTGTCCGCCGGGGAGAGCGTGATCGACCCCCAACTGGCGGTCGCCGCCTGGGAGTCCGGCGACTGTCCGCTGACCGGGCGGGAGATCGAGGTGCTGCGGCTGGCCGCGGAGGGCGCCGAGGTGGCGGAGATCGCCTCCCGGCTCTTCCTGTCCTCCGGCACCGTCCGCAACTACCTGACCACCGTGGTCTCCAAGCTCAACGCCCGCAACCGGGTCGACGCGATCAGGGTCGCGAGGGCGGCGGGCTGGCTGCCTTGACCGGCCCGCTGGGCACCGACGCGGCCACCCGGAACGTGCCGCCGGGCAGCTGGTCCGCCGTCAGGTTCCCGCCCAGCCCGCCGACCCGGGACCGCAGGTTGCGCAGGCCGCTGCCGGCCCGGCCCGGGGCCGGGCCGGACACCCCGTCGTTGTGGATCAGCAGGCGCAGCATGTCGTGCTCGGTGCCGAGCTCGACCCGGCAGTGCTGCACCTTGGAGTGCCGCAGCATGTTGGTCACCGCCTCGCGCAGCACCGTGGCCAGCACGGTGTCCGCCGGGCCGACCGGCATCGGGCCCTCCAGCACGGTGTCGACGGTGATGCCGGCCGCCTCCAGCATGGCCCGGGCCGCGTCCAGCTCGTTGCCCAGCGACATGTTCCGGTAGCTGGTGGCGACCGCCCGGACGTCCGACAGGGCCTGCCGGGACACGCCCAGCACCGACTCCAGCTCCTCGACGGCCCGCTCGGGGTGCTCCGGGACGAGCCGGATCGCCACCTCGCTCTTCAGCGTGATCGCGGAGAGGCTGTAGCCGAGCAGGTCGTGCAGGTCGCGGGAGAAGCGCATCCGCTCCTGGGAGACCGCGAGCCGGGCCAGCAGGCCGCGCGCCTCGTGCAATTGGACCACCAGGGTGACCAGCCGGATCAGGCCGAACACCATCAGGCCGGTCAGCATGGTCGAGGTGGTCAGGTAGCTGACCGACTGCCCGTCGTAGTCGTAGTACAGGCCCACCCCGGCCATCGACAGCACCACGGCGGTGTACGAGACCCAGTTCCACGGCGACCCGAAGGTCAGCAGGCAGGACGCGGCCAGGAAGCCGCCCGCGGCGCCCCACAGGCCGTGGTAGGCGATCACCGGCAGGTAGGTGAGCAGGGCCTGCAGCAGGAACACGTACCTGCCGTACCGGCGGCGGGTCCGCTCCAGGCCGGGCTGGGCGTGCAGCAGCAGGCAGACCGAGATGACGGCGAAGGCGACCACCCCCGGCAGCACGTGCCAGACGTCGGAGCGCACGGCGAACAGGTTCACCGAGACCTGGAACAGGAACGCCGCCAGCGCCGTGTAGAGGATGCCGAGCGCGAGTCCGGGCACCGGCCGCTCGGCCGGTGCCTCTCCCCGCTCCTCCCCTAACCCCTCCCCGGGCCCCTCCCCGAACTCCTTGCCGATCCGTTCCGAGGTCATCCGCTTTCCCTCCCGACTCGGACAAAACCCATCCGAGCCTACGTGGTCGGGGCCCCGGACGAGGCGGATCGCGGATGCCTGCCCGCCCGGCCGCCGGCGGACGGGGCGTCAGGGCACGGCCGGGCCGAGCACCGCCTGGCCCACCGGCGACTCCAGCCGCCAGTCGGTGCCGATCGCCCCGGCGCCCGCCGTGATGTCGCTGGTGCCGACCGGGACGGCGGCCAGCCCCAGCGCCCCGGCGGCCAGGCAGAGCACCTGCAGGGCCGCGCCGGCCTCGCGCAGCACCAGCGAGTACGGCTGGCCGCTGTACTTCCACGCCGAGCGGGCGAACCGGGCGGTCCAGGTGACCACGGCCGGCGGGCGGCCGGACAGGCCCGCCGCCACCCCCGTGCAGTCCAGCAGCGCCGCCAGGTCCGCGCGGGAGTCGTTGACCAGGGTCAGCCGGTGGCCGAGCGGGTCGTAGTGGTAGGTGCCGGGCGCCAGTTCGGGGCAGGACCAGGCGGACAGGTACAGCTCCAGCGGGTGGGTGCCGCCCAGGCCGAGGTACGGGCGGGTGCTGATCTGGTGGCCGGCCGGCCCCACCGGGTCGGGGCGCACCGCGCGGGCCCGGGCGGCCCGGTGCAGCAGGGCGCCGATCCGCTCCAGCGGCAGCGGGCCGCCGCCCAGCGCCGGGCCGGGGAGCTCCGGGTCCAGCAGCGCGAACAGCTCGGCCCGGACCGGAGCGTCCGGCACCGGCGGCAGGGCGATCCGGGGGCCGGGCGGCAGCGGCCGGACCGCGGGCGCGGGCTCGATCCGGTCGGCGTGGGCGAAGGTCGCCCCGACGTCCCCGTCGTGCCGGCCGGTGGTCGAACGGGCGTGGAACAGCAGGTCGGTGGGCGTCCACAGGGACAGCACCGGGTCGGCGTCCTCGGCGAAGCGGGCCGGTTCGCCCTCCTCCCGGCGGTGGCCGGCCACGGCCAGCCCGGCGGCCAGCAGCAGCCGCAGCACCGCCTCGACGGCCGGTTCGGGCAGGCCGGTCTCCTGGGCCAGCTCGTCCGGCGCGACCGCCCGGCCGATCCCCGCCAGCAGCGCGGCCGCGGCGGGCCGGTGGCTGTGCGCCCGGAACAGCGACAGCGGGGACTGCGCGAGCAGTCCCCGCTCGTCGGCGGACAGCACGGTGAACCGCGACAGCCGCACCACCGTCCCCGGGCGGAGGGCGGCGCCGCCCAGCCGGGCCTCCGCCGCGATCGGCACCAGCGACAGCAGCGGCACCTCGGAGTCGTCGAGCCCGGTCGAACGGATCGTCAGCGGTGCGATCCGCTCCAGCAGTTCGGTCAGCCGCCGCTCCGCGCCGGGGTCGGCCCCGGCCAGCACGTTGGACAGCGAGATCGGCCCGAACGCCATCCGCCGCAGCGCCTCCCGGGCCACCGGGTCCGGCCGGTCGAGCCGGACGGTGCCCCACCGGTGGTGCAGCAGGGTGTCGCCGTCCGGCCCGTCGAAGTCCGCCGCCACGTCCTCGCGCAGCGACCAGAAGTGCCGTACGTCCAGTGGCTTGTCCGCCGGGGTCCGGTCCATCCGTGTTCCTCGTGCCTGGCGGTCGTCGGGCGACCGGATCGATGCGAGCCACCGAGGATGCCCGGCTCCACTGGAGCGCCGCTGGAGCCGACGGAAAACCTCAGCTCAGAGGAACAGCGGGACGGGGTTGAGCCGTTCGTACGGGGTCGGTTCGGCGAGCCGGCCCAGCCGCACCGGCACGTCGAACAGCCGTCCGGGGGCGAACCGCGCCCAGAAGTGCCGCAGTCCGGGAACCAGCACCCGCACCACCGGCAGGCCGATCTCGGGGCGGGTCTGCTCCAGCACCAGCAGCTCCATGCCGTGCGCGGCGACCAGCCGTTCGGCGGTCTCCACGTCCTGCTTGAGGCAGGAGGACGCGGGCCACGGCCAGCGGCCGGGGCCGGACGGGGCGGCCGCCGGGTCGGGCAGCAGGTACGGGTGGGCCCCGGTGGTGGCCTCGCTGAACCAGGCCCGGGCCACCGGGTCGGCCAGCACGCCGTCCGTCCGGCCCCGCCCGGCCGCCGCCGCGGCGGGCAGCAGCTGCTCGCACTCGGCGACGGCGCGGCGCGCGGCCGTCACCAGGTCGAAGTGCGCGCCGAAGCCGAAGGACAGCTGCTGCGGCCCGTCCCCGGTCCGCCCGGAGACCGCCACCACCACCGGCACGCCCAGGTCGGCGGTGAGGTCCAGGGCCCACAGCCGGCGGCCCAGCCGCCGGTGGGTGGCCGGGGCCTGGTCCAGCCACGGGTCGCCCAGCGCGGCCAGGTCCACCTCGGGGTGCCGGGTGCGGTTGTACCACCAGAGCGCGACCGCGTCCCGTTCGACCAGCTCCAGGAAGCCCTGCAGGATCGCGTCCTCCAGGCTGCTGCCGGCCGCGCACCCGTTGGAGTCGGCCCTGGCCCAGCGGGTGCCGGTCCCCGGCGGGTGCGGCCCGTAGTAGAGGAGCGCGGTCGGCAGCAGCACCTCGCGGCGGCGGGTCAGCGACCACACCGGCGACCAGTCGACCGGCACGTCCGGGTCGAACCGCTCGGTGACGTACTGGTAGAGGGAGTGGTCGGCGTTCCAGCGCTCCCGGTCGGCGAACTGCCGCTCGTCGTACAGCTGGCAGGCGTTCGGGTGCAGGGCCCGGTCGCCCAGCTCGCTCAGCGTGGCGCGGACCCGCGGCTCGCCGCCGTGCAGCGCGCCGGAACGGTGCTCCAGCGCCTCGCACAGGGCGCTGACCCGGGCGTCCAGCTCGGTGGCGCCCTTGCCGCCGGAGATCCGGCGCAGCGGGGAGCGGCCGGCCGGGGCGAGCGCGGACTGGGCGACGTACGAGTGCACGCCGTCCGGGCAGTGCGCGGCCCGGCTGATCCGGCCGATCAGCCCGGAGACCGGGCTGACCAGGTGGCCGTAGCGGTCCAGGACCTGCTGCGGCGTCAGGGCGCGGTGGCCGTTGCCGGCCCGGGACGCCTTGGGCACCGGTTGCAGCACCACGGGGCGGGGCGACCCGGGGTGCGCGGCGGCCGCGGCGGGCCCGGGACAGGACGGGCAGCGCGGGTCGGGCAGCACGGCGTGGCGCGCGACGGCCGGGCGGAGCAGGTCGAAGGTGTGGATCGACTGGTGGCCCGGCTCGCGCAGCCCGGCCAGCCACTGCTGGGCACGGACCGCCGCCAGGTGCAGGCCGAGCGCCCGGGTCGAGGGCAGCGAGGCCTCCGGGCAGGTCGGCGGATCGGTCAGGGCGAGGGCCCGCTGGACCGTCAGGTCCTCCGGGCGGTTGTCCCGTAACCGGTGCGCCATGCAGTGCCAGCAGGCGGCGGTCTCGTCCCGGGGGTCGAAGAACGGGCCGGTCCAGATCTCGGTGCCGCCCGGCCGGGCCAGCATCCAGGCACCGCCGGCCGCCCGGCGCTCGGCCTCGACGGCGGCCAGCGCGCCGGACAGGTAGTCGCGGCAGAGCACCACCGTCAGGTCCGCGTCGGCGGCGTCCGTGACGCGCAGGCCGGCCGCCTCGAAGGCGGCGGTGTGGCCGGAGTCCGTCCCGTCGGCGCTGACCACCCGCACCCGGGCCTCGGCCAGCGCGCGGACGGTCGCCGGACCGTCCAGTCCGGCGGCCTCCCAGAAGCCCTCCGCGCGGCCGTCGGCCTGCCGCGGCACGGTCCCGCGGAAGGACAGCAGACCGGCGCTGGACAGCGACCCGACCAGGTCGCCGATCTCGGCGGCCGACGCGTCGGAGCTGTCCCGGACCAGGCCCCGCAGGTCGCGGGTGCCGTCCAGGAGCGGGGCCAGCGACTCCAGCAGCCGGCCGCGGAGCCGGGTGGTGCCGCGTTCGGAGATCAGGAAGGTGCCCTCGCCGGCCACCACCTCGGCACGCAGGTGCCGTTTGAAGCCGACGGGGGGAAGGACTCCGGCCCCCACCTCAGTTGCCCTCGATGGTGAAGCTCAGCGCGGTCGGACAGACGTCCGCCCAGGGGTTCTCGGAGCGGGCGGCCCCGCCGCCGGGCAGCACCGGAGCGCTGGCGCCCTCGGGCAGCGAGAGGCCGAACTCGGCCAGGACCTCGGCGGGTTCTTCCAGGTAGCGCAGGCGGAGAGCGGGCTCCAGGTGGGTCCGTACGACGAGTTCGGCGAAACGCCAGTCGGACTCCAGGTGCCGGGTGGACGGTATCGGACGCGAGACGGTGGCGAGCACGGACGTTCTCCTTGGGATCGGGACTTGCTGACCGGAGGACAGGTGTTCGTACGGGAGGGAATCCTCCGTGACGCCCACCCGGTCGGGACAGTGGTTCCCTCACGCCTTGCGCGTGAATATCTCATGTGCCCGGCGTTCCGGATTCCCGCCCGAATCCGTGAGGATCTCACTGTTGCCGGGACGGGTCCGCGTGCCAAGCTCCAGGGAACCCATCCGTCCGCCCGCCACTGGAGAGGAGGCGGATCAACCGTGCAGATCAGTCTTCTGGGACCGTTCACCGCTGAGCACCTGGGAAGCCCTTTCGTTCCGAGCGCGGCCAAGCCGAGGCAGATCCTGGCGCTTCTGGCGCTCCAGGCCAACCAGGTCGTCACCGCGCAGACCCTGATGGAGGAGATCTGGGGTGAGACGCCGCCCCGCTCGGCCGCCACCACCCTGCAGACCTACATCCTCCAACTCCGCCGGCTGCTCACCCAGGCCCTCGGCTCGCCCGCCGCCGCCAAGGACGTGCTGGCCACCCGCTACGGCGGCTACCTGCTGGACATCCAGCCGGGCGAGGTCGACAGCACCGAGTTCGAGCGCCTCGCCGCGCTCGGCCGCACCGCCCTCGACCAGGGCGACGACGAGAGCGCCTCGGTGCTGCTCGGCCGCGCCCTCGACCTGTGGCGCGGCCCCGCCCTGGTCGACGTCAACATCGGCCCGGTCCTGGAGATCGAGGTGATGCGGCTGGAGGAGGCCCGGCTGTCCGCCCTGGAGGGCCGGATCGGCGCCGACCTGCGGCTCGGCCGGCACGCCGCGCTGCTCGGCGAACTGACCGTGCTGTCCGCCCGCCACCCGATGCACGAGGGCCTGCACGCGCAGCTGATCCTGGCGCAGTACCGGTCCGGCCGGGCCTGGCAGGCGCTGGAGACCTACCGGCGGCTGCGCGAGACGCTCATCCGCGAGCTCGGCATCGAGCCGTCCAACCGGGTCCAGCGGCTGCACAACGCCGTGCTCGCCGCCGACCCGCGCCTCGACCCGGTCTCCGCCGGAGTGCTGGAGGCCGACCGCCTGGTCGGCTGAGCGACCCGGCCGCACCGAGCCCGTCCCGAGCCCGCCTCGGGTCCACCCGGACCCGAGGCGGGCTCGACGCGTGCGCCGTAGCGTGCCACCGGGGTCTGTCCAGGGCCCCTCCAGCGGCCCTCCAGCCCCCGGGTGCACGCTGCGGGGGAGATGCCACTGCGAAGGAGTATCGATGACAGCGTCCCGACCGTTTCCCGGTGACCAGGCCGAGACTGAGATCCGCGGCTGGCTGATCGACCGGCTCAGCGAGTCACTCTCCCGGCCCCGCCACGAGATCAACCCCGACATGCCGTTCATCGAGTGCGGCCTCGACTCGGTCGCCGCGCTCAGCCTGTTCGGCGACATCGAGGAGAAGTTCGGCCTCTACCTGGAGCCGGCGATCGCCTGGGAGCACCACCCCACGGTGACCGCGATGGCCGCCTACCTGGCGAGCGAGGCCGGCGCCTCGGCGTGAACCCGGACGCCCCGGCCCGGGCGGAGCGGAGTCCGGCGCCCGCGGGACTCCCCGTCCGGAGCCCCGCGGGCCGCCGGGCCGGGCCGGGGGCGGCGGCACCCCGGCCCGGCACCCCGGCCCGGCCGCGGAACGCCGGGCCCGCCCGCGCGAGACGCCCGGCCGGAACCCCCGGCCGGGCGTCTCGCCGCTGCCCCGCCGCCCCGCGGCCGGGCCGGACCCGTCAGTGGTCCACCGGACGGCCCGTGGTGCGCTGCCCGAGCGTCAGCACGGTCAGCGTGAGCAGCGCCATCGCCGCCGCGATCACCCCGAACAGGGCCCCCGCGCCGTGCTGCTGGAGCACCGGCAGCAGGACGAACGGCAGCGCGGCCGCGCTCAGCTTCGACAGCGAGTACGCGGCGCCCGAGGCCGCCGCCCGGATCGCCGTCGGGTACTGCTCGGCGAGGTACACGTGCGAGACGGTGGAGAACACGTTGCTCGCCAGCGTGTACAGCACGCCGCAGACCACCACCGAGGCCGCGCCGTCCGCGAAGCCGAAGCCCAGGCCGGCCAGCGCCATCACGGACGCCGACAGCGCGGCCAGCAGCTTGCGCTCCATCCGCTCCATGATCGGCACCGACAGCAGCGAGCCCAGCGGGTAGCCGAGGAACGACGCCGCGGTGTAGCCCAGGCCCGCCACCACGCCGTAGCCCTTCGCGGCGAGGATCTGCGGGGCCAGCGTCCCGAAGCCGTAGTAGCCGACCACCGACAGGACGCAGAACAGCCACAGCATCACGGTGCGGCGCAGGAACCGGGGCGAGAACACCGCCCGCACCCGCACCCGGGGCGCCGGCGCGTCCGGCACGGCGGCGGTCACGGGCGACTCGCCCGGGGCCCGGCCCTCCAGGAGCGCGGTCAGCCGCTCCGCCTCCTCCCGGCGGCCCACCGCGGCCAGCCAGCGCGGCGACTCGATCAGCTGCCGGCGCAGCACCCACACCACCGCCGAGCCGAGCGAGCCCAGCACGAACAGCCAGCGCCAGCCCGCGATCCCCAGCGGTGACAGCGGCACCAGCCACAGCGCGGCGAAGCCCACCGCGGGCACCCCGCAGAACGCGATCGTGTACGCCCAGGCGGTGAACCGGCCGCGCCGGTTCGCGGGCAGCACGTCCGCCAGGTAGCAGTCCGACAGGGCCTGCTCGGCGCCGATGCCGACACCCGCCAGGAACCGGGTCGCGATCAGCCACTCCGCGTTCGGCGAGAACGCGCCGAGCAGCGAGAACCCGGAGTACAGCGCCAGGTTGACCAGGAACGCGGTGCGCCGGCCGACCCGGTCGGCCAGCCGGCCGAGCAGCAGCGCGCCGACGAACTGGCCGACGAACGCCGAGGCCAGCACCAGCTTCAGGGTGGTGCCGTTGAACGCGAAGTCGTGCTGCAGGACCTTCGAGATCACCCCGGACAGGTTGTTCTCGAAGGTGTCGAAGAGCAGGCCGACGCCGATGATCGCGGTCAGCCTGCGGTGGACGGGACCGATCGGCGCGCGGTCCAGCCGCGCGCCGATCGAGTCCGGGGCGGCCGGGCGGGCCTGTCTGGTCTGCTGGTCGAGCATGAGGGGGCTCCTCCCACCGCGGCGCCCCGGCCGGGACCGGCCGGGGCGCCGCGGGAACACGGGTGACGGTGGAACGGGACGGGACGGGTGACGGGCGGTCAGGCGGCCAGGCGGGCGGCCGCGGCCGCGTCGCCCTCGCCGCGCCGGACGGGCGCGCTGACCTCGTGCAGGAAGCCGGCGACCTCCTTGTAGGAGGCCCAGAAGCCCATCTCGACGTACGGGATGCCGCGCTCGGCGCAGTACTCCATGGTCAGCACCCGCGCACGGGCCAGGTGCTTCTGCGGCATCGCCGGGAACAGGTGGTGCTCGATCTGGTAGTTCAGCCCGCCGTACAGGAAGTCGATCAGCGGGGACGGGGTGATGTTGCGGGAGGTGAGGACCTGGCGCTCCAGCCAGTCCAGGGTCTCCTCCTCGCCGTCGCGGATCTCCATGCCCTTGTGATTCGGGGCGAAGATCATGCCGAAGTAGACGCCCAGCACGGCGTGCTGGACCAGCAGGAAGGCCACCGCCAGGCCCGGCGACAGCAGCCAGAACACCAGGCCCAGGTAGAACGCGGCCCGCACCACCAGCAGGGTGGTCTCCAGCACCGGACGCTTGGTGTCGCCCTTCACGATGGCCCGCACCGCGGTGCGGTTCATCTTGAAGGCCTCCAGGGTCAGCAGCACGAAGAACAGCACGCTCTGGTAGCGCACCACGAACCGCTGCACCCCGGTCCGGGTGGCGTACTGCTTGATGTCGAAGATCGCCGTGCGGCGGCCGATGTCGGGGTCGAGGTCGAGGTGGTTGGGGTGGCTGTGGTGGCGGTTGTGGTGGTTGACCCACCAGCCGTAGCTGACGCCGTTGACCAGGTTGGCGTGGAAGTAGCCGACCACGTCGGCCGTCCAGCGGCTGCGGAACATCGCCTTGTGGCCGGCCTCGTGCCACATGAAGGCGCTCTGCGCGCCGCACAGGCCCATCCAGGCGGCGACCAGCAGCTGCCACCAGGAGTTGCCGAGCAGCGCGAAGGCCACCAGGCCGCCGACGATCATCGCCGTGTTGACGGAGATCCGGCCGTAGTACCAACGGGGCGTCAGGTCCAGGAGGCCTTCGGCCTTCACCCGCTGGAGCAGCTCGGAGAAGGACGCGGACGCCCCCTTCCCGGCCGGGGCGGTGGCCGTGCCGGCCGCGCCGCGCCCGGCGCGGGCCCGGCGGGCGTCCAGCGGGGTGGCACCGCCCGGGGTGTCCGTGGTGACGCGTGGAGTCTGCATTGCGTGGGCTCCCAGAATCAGGCGCACCCGGTCGCGGCGGACGGCGGAGACGGCCCGGCCGCGGGGCACGACACGAAGAAGGTGGAGCGGCCGGGGCGCGCTGCCCGGGCCGTGGACGGGGCGAACACGGCACCGCGCGCCCGCCGCACCAGCATCCGACCGGGGGCTGACGCCTCCCTGATCGGCGGCTGACCCGGCCCGCGGCGGCGCGCCCGTGACCTGCCGGTTCAGCTCTCGGCGACCAGTCGGGCGTCCAGCTCCCGGACCACCCGGTCGGCCGCCTCGGCGACCTCCGGGTCGTCCGGGGCGCCGACGATCGCCATGAAGGACTCGACCAGCGACTGCCGCAGGGCCTCGGTGGACTGCTCGGACATCGGTACCTCCTACGAAGCGGGTGGACGGGGACGTCAGAACGCGCCGCAGGCGCGGAAGATGTGCGCGAACGCGGGCAGCGACGCGGGGCCGTCGAACGCCACGTACTCGGTGAGCACCGTGTCCGGCGCCCACTTCTCCTTGTAGGCGAGCTGGGTCTGCGCCGGGTACACCGCCGCCCCGTGCTCCCACAGGAAGTGCATCAGCCAGCGGAACGACGGGCTGTGGCCCGGCAGTTCGCGCTCCTCGGCCAGCCCCGTGAACGGCGTGAAGCCGAAGTGCAGCCACTCGACGCCCTCCGACCGGAACAGGTCGATCGCCGCCGAGTTGATCGCCTCCATCAGCCCCGGCGACCCGCCCGGGATCCGGCGGCTCAGGTCGTGCATCCAGCCCGCCCGGGCGCCGTACACCGGCGAGTACGAGATGTAGCCCACCGGGGCGCCGTCGATCGTCCCCAGGAACAGCCGGCGGTGCTGCTGCGCGTCCCCGCCGAGCTGGCCCACCAGGAACTCCAGCTGGTGGACGTCCTCGCCCTTCGAGCCCAGCCACTGCCGGTCGATGCCCTCGATCGCCGAAGCCCAGTCGCCCGGCTCGACCTCGGTCACCTGCAGCCCGTTGCGCAGCGCCCGGGAGATCTTGTTGCGCAGCTGCATGAACCGGGTCCCGCGCAGCGAGAACTCCGGCAGGTGCACCGCCCAGGACGCGCCGATCTGGTTCACGGTGAAGCCGCGCGCGGCGTACGCCTCGGCGTCGTGCCGCTGCAACTGCACGGCGACCAGGGTCCGCTCCTCCTGGCGGACCCGGGCGCGGAACGCCTCCAGCAGCGGCGCGTAGTCGCCCTCGGCGGCGAACGGTCCGCCGAACTGCACCGCGAAGCGGCCGGTGCGGCGGAAGACCACCACGCCGTCCAGGCCCGGCTCGGTGAACAGCTCGTTGCCGCTGTTCAGCGCCAGGAACGAACTCGGATTGTCCGCCTGCGTGTGCCGGCGGAGGGCCTCCAGGACCTGCCCGGGGGATGGTGCGGTGACGGCCGTGGTCATCGCGGAATTCCTTTCTCGGGTAGTGGGACGAGAAGAGTAGAGCACCTGGCAAATAGGTCGGGAAAGGGGTTTCGGAAGGGCCGTTGGAAGCGTCAGCAATCCGTCAGCGGGATGTCAGGGGAGTCGGGCAGAGTTCTTCTCGTCGAGACCGGGCCGGGAGACCGGAAAGGGATCGAGGAGAGGTGCCCGGAGTGGTTTATCGGGGGCTCGGGTTTCGGCTCGGGTCGGGTTTTACCGCCTTCGCAGGTTCGAATCCTGCCCTCTCCGCGTAGGGCTGATGTGTGTGTGGGAGAGGTGCCCGGAGTGGTTTATCGGGGGCTCGGGTTTCGGTCCGGGTCGGGTTTTACCGCCTTCGCAGGTTCGAATCCTGCCCTCTCCGCGTAGGGCTGATGTGTGTGTGGGAGAGGTGCCCGGAGTGGTTTATCGGG